>JAOADS010000003.1 GCA_026417195.1 Ignavibacteria bacterium
ATGTGTATAAGAGACAGGTTTATTGCAGTCCTTACTGTTGATGCTATGGAAGTTGTATTTAGTTTATACAGTGATGCTCTTTCCCTGTCAATATCTATTTTAATTTCCGGTCTTCCTGCATCATAATCGTCTTTCAGATCAGCTATGCCCGGGATAGTCTGAATTTCTCTTTTAATTCTGTCAGCCAGCTCACCAAGAACAGTAAAATCATTCCCGGATATTTCAATATTCACAGGAGGACCTGTAGGCGGGCCAGCCTGTTGTTTGCTAATTCTCACGTCAGCAGTTGTTATTCCTTCAATAACATCACGGATTTCATCTATAGTTTTAAATGAACTTTGGGATCGCTTCTCTTTATCAAGAAAATTAATTGTAATTGTAGCTACATTCATTTTACTTCCTCCCCCTCCTGTAAACCCTCCGCCTATTTCACTACCTACATTTGTCACATAATATTCTATGTCTTTAAATTGTTTTAGCTTTTCCTCTACCAACATAGCAGCCAGATTAGTTTTATCAACTCCGGTTCCTTCAGGATAAACAATATATATAAAAGCCTGCTGAGGTTCTACATTTGGGAAAAACTCAACTCCTTTGCTGAAGCTTCCGAAAAGAACAAACACTATAATTAAAATCATAAAGGTGCCTGACAAAGTAAGTGCCTTATGTCTTATAGTAAATCTTAAAACCTTCTCATAATGAACTATAACCTTTTCAAAAAATTCATTGAAGCTGACGTGAATCCTGTGAAATAAATTAAACTTACTTAGCTTTCCAGATTTTTCATGATCCCGCCTGTAATTTATAAACTGTGACGCTAAAACCGGACTTATCACAAGAGCCGTAAATAAAGAGGCAAAAAGACATACTATAAGCGTAATAGGCAGATACTTCATAAACTCCCCGACTATACCCGGGAAAAAAAGAAGCGGGAAGAAAGAAGAAATTATAGTAAGCGTTGCAATTAAAACTGGGATCTGAACTTCCCTCGGACCTTCAAGTGATGCTTGGAGAGGATTTAATCCTTCCTTTTCCTGTAGTCTGTATATATTTTCAGTAACAACTATTGCGTCATCAACTATAATACCAAGCACAAGAATAAGAGAAAACAATACTACCATGTTCAGTGTAATACCCATCATACTCAAGACACTGAATGCTATCAGAAAAGAAATAGGTATGGAAAGTGATACGAGAAATGCATTTTTAAAACCCATAGCAAGAAACAAAATGAGGGTAACTAATAACACCCCTGTTATAATTCCGTTCTCAAGCTCATGAACCGTATTCCTTATGAATTTAGACTGATCCCCCGTGAAACTGTATTTCAGTCCTGCAGGGAAATTCTGTTCTTCACTTTTCAAGAGTTCCTTAACTTCATCGGCTATTCTTATTATATTTTCACCGCTTCGCTTTTTTACAACTAGAGTTACAGCTTCCACACCGTTTTCCCGTGCATAAGAAGTTCTCTGTTTAAATCCGTACTCCACTCGAGCCACATCTCTCACGTATACTGGTTGTCCCATAGGAGTCTTGACAATAAGATTATTCAATAGCTCCGGATCAGATATTTCGCCCGGTACTCTTACAAGATAATTAAGTTTCCCGACATCAACGCTTCCGCCCGGAATACTTTGATTTTCAGACTTAACAGAATTGACAATATCATTAAAACTCACACCATAATATTTCATCCTGTTTGCATCAGCATTAATCTTAACTTCCCTTTCTAAACCTCCTGACACTGTTACTTCAAGGACACCGGGTATAGCTTCAATTTTATCTGCAAGTTTATCGCCCACATCTTTTAGTTTCTCTAACCCAAACTCTCCTGTGAGGTTAACATAAAGCATAGGAGATTCAGAAAAATTAATTTCAGATATTACCGGCTCTTCTATATCAGCTGGCATCTTTGTCTTTGCAGTAGACACCTTATCTCTTACTTTCTGTAAAGCGTCTTCAATTTTTACATTAGGGTTAAATTCCACAATAACCTGAGAAAAGCTTTCTCTTGAAACCGAAGTAATTTTCTTAATATCTTTTATGCTTTTAACTTCAGTTTCTATTTTCTGGCTAACAAGACTTTCTATATCCTGAGGTGACACTCCGAAATATGCAGTTGATATGAACACATAGGGTATTGTAATTGAAGGTGCTGCTTCTTTGGGAAGTGACATATAGGAAAATGCACCAGCGAAAATTATTATTACCAGAAGTATATAGACTGTTACCCTGTTTTTAACTGCAAATTTAGCTACGTTCATTCTCTTTGACTGAAATTTGATTATTCAATAACCTGAACCTTATCTCCGTCGCTAAGTTGCTGAAATCCTTCATAAATCAGCTTATCCCCAGACTTCAGACCTGAGCTAATTAAAACATTATTCCCGTCTCTGCCTCCTATTATCACGTTTTTTCTCCTTGCCTGATCCCCTTCCATAACAAAAACAAATTTATCTGTCCCGTTATCTGTGACGTAATCCTGAGGAAGAACGATCGCATCGCTTAAAGACAGTTGTATAACTGATACATCTACACTCATTTCCGGTTTAAGAAGTCTCTGCCTGTTATTTATTACTACTTCTATTTCAAATGTTCTGTTTGATGTATTAATAGATGGAGAGATATAAGTTACCTTGCCTTCAAACTCAATTCCCGGAAGAACATTACATGTCACTTTCACTTTCTGTCCCTGTTTAATCTCGTTAACATATCTTTCAGGAATGCCTGCTGAAACCTTTACACTTGAAATATCTATAACACTTAAAATAGGTGAACCGGGTGCTGTCATTTCACCCCTGTTCATATATTTTTCATTGACAACTCCGCTTATGGGAGAGCGTATAAATCCAGTCTTTAATCTCGTTTTAAGAATCTCTGTACTTCTGACTGCAGCTTCATATTGCCATTTAGCAGTAAGATACTGGATTTCTGTTGTAGCATTTTCTTCATAAAGTTGTTTCTGCTTCTCATAATTAATCCTGGCAAGTTCAAGCTGTGCTTCATTCTGCTGGAGAGTTGCAAGTTCAACATCTTTCTTTATTCTTGCAATAAGTTCTCCCTTTCTCACGAAGCTCCCTTTTTCTTTATTCAGGCTTACTATTAACCCCCCTTCTTCAGATGATATCTTTGCGGAAGCAAAAGGCTTAACAGTACCCACAACAGTCAGTAAACTGTTAAACTGACCCGGTTTAATTTCAGTTACCTTGACATATGATGTCTTTTTTTGTTCACTTTCTTTCCTTGTTTCAGCTCCTCCGTCTCCGCTGCATCCATTAATCGAGACAGAGAAAATAATAAGAATTATCACATACAGTTTTTTTAATACTAAAGTATTCCGGTTATTTTTCAAGTAATTCCTCCAGTTCAGTTCTTGCAATTAAAAAATCATAAACTGCCTGCAGATAGGCAAGTCTAACCTTGTTTAAAGTTAATTCAGCATCAAGCACATCTATCTGATTGAGCACTCCGTTTTTATAACTAACAGATGCCAGTTCATATCCTCTCTGGGCTACATTGACCAGTTCAGACTGTGTCTTTATCCTGTTTCTGGCATCTTCCAATTTTAGAATTACATTCTGTGTCTGGGTCTTTAGAAGTTCCTTTGTTTTCTGAATCTGCTCCTGGTTTTTCTTTATTTCAATCAGTGTCTGATCTTCTTTATATGAATTCCTGAAAACATTCAGATTCCACGTAAGCCCTATGCCTGCAACTATGGAATTATAAAAACGATAATCTTTTATAGATCTCCCGTCATTTTCATTAGTCTGAAGTTGATATTGCCCGAACAGGTATAGCTTCGGTAAATAATTCGCATAATCAACTTCTGCCAGTTGTTGATTGATTTTCAGGTTATATTTCAGTTGTCTCAGGGATATATGTTCGCTTGAAACCTTCCGGATAATCTCATCACTACTTCCCCAGACCTCAAGGCTGTCGTAAGTCAATTCACCTTTAACATCTATATCCTCTTCGCCTTTTAAGCCTAATGTATTTTTAAGAACTTTTTTTGCAATCAGAAGATTATTTTCAGATTGCGCAAGCTGTGGTTTAAGTGTTTCTGTCTGAACTCTTGCCCTGATATAATCATACTCAAGCGCAACACCGGCTTTGTAACGTGCTTCAACTACTCTTAGATTTTCTTCCGAGTTCTCCAGACTCTTTTTATTAACTTTCACTATCTCTTTGAGAAGCAGGACGTTATAAAAGTATTTTTTAACTTCTGACTTTATTTTAATCTCCGACATCCTGGCATTTTCTTCCTGAAGATTTTTATAATATTTCGCTATCCTGATGCCTGTAAAAACCGGAGTACCTAAAATCGGAATAGGTTCTGATACGTCTATAACAGTGGTTAGACTGTTATCCGCACCTATCTCGAAGTTTTGTCCGAAAATATTTATGGTCTGCTTCATAACAGACCTTGTATAACGTGAACTAAGTGTCAGGTTTGGTATAAGGCTCTCACTATATACCTCAGATATTTTCCTTTCTGCTTTTAATATTTCCAGTTCAGATATTCTTACATCTGGATTATTTTTCATTGCAATATTTATTGCATCTGTAAGTGAAAGTTCCGTCTTCTGACAAAAACTCACCAATGGTAAAAGAAAGATTATAGTCAGAGTAATTATTACAGTTTTCATATTATTTCAGTGCTTTTTCAAGTAATTTCTTTTTATTGGAATACTTTCTTCTGCCTGTCTCTGTAAATATTCCGCTTAAAAATATCTCCGATGTAATTTTCATTGCATCGTGAAAAGAATATTTGCTGTTGTAGATAAAGTCTGAGCTGGTAACAGCTTCAATTGCACCGTTTAATGCTGTGATTAAAATGTCTGCAGGAACATTTACCACGACCTTTTCACGTTTACCCTGCAGAAGAAGTTTTGACATAATTCTGGTGATCTTCTCTGAACGGAGCTTATCCATTTTAAGCTTAAGATGAGGGGCATGAACTTCAATGTCCCTGAACCAATGGGGAGAGCAGTTAAGACTAAAGGTTTTCTGACAACTGATTAACTTTAAAAATTTAGTTATCGTATCGTCTTCCGAATCAACAATTTCATCTAGAAGTTTGTTTATATTGCTTATCCTCATATCCATAACTTCATCAAGAAGCCTAGCTTTGGAAGGGAAGTATTTGTAGATAGTCTTTTTGCTTATCTTCAGTTCTGAAGCTATCTCATCTATGCTTGTTTTATAAAATCCTTCTTTAATAAACTTATCGTGAGAAAAGTTTAATATTTTGTTCTTGTCTGACAACTATGGAAACTTTTTTAGTTTTTTAAGTTTCCAATATAACGTTTTAAAAATAATAAAACAATAATGAATTTAATGTGGTTGTCACAGGCGGGTGGCAGATCTCTACCGGAGGTAAATTTACTCTGTAACAATAAACTCTCTTATCTTCTCAAATTTTTTTTCTCCTATACCTTTTACTTTCATTATTTCTTCAGGTCTTTTAAACCTGCCTTTTGTTTCCCTGTATTCAATTATTCTCTCGGCGGTAACTTTACCTATGCCTGGCAGCAATTCCAGATCAGACTGTAAAGCTGAATTTATGTTGATTTTCGTCCCTATAGGCAGCTTCTCTTTAGAGGAGCTGTTCCTGTCTTTTTCAGCTATCAGACTGTCAGCATAAGTTCTTATCAACTTCGTCCTTTCAATTATTTCATCAGACTTCCTCTGTCTTTCAAGTTCCTCAAAGGATTTTTTAATCTGCTCCTCAAATTTCTTATCCGATTCAGTATAACTGAAAGTATCTGGTTTCCTGAAGTCAGATATCTTCAATACCAAACCAGTAATGAAACTGACCATCAGAAAAGCAATAACCACAAGTTCATTTTTTGTAAGTCCCAGCTTTCTTAGATGCTTTAACATCTCATCTCAGGTTTTCTTTTATCTTACTGAAGAATCCCTTACGCTTTTCTTTTTTTTTACCATCAGGACTGATGTTAGGGCTTTTGGAAAGTTCAACGAAGAGTTCTTTCTCTTTTGAATTGAGTTTTGTAGGAATGTAAACATCAATATGCACTAACTGATCACCCCTGCCATGACCGTTAAGATGTTTAATGCCCTTCTCCCTTAACCTGAGAATTTTCCCGGGTTGAGTTCCCGGCTCAATCTTCATTATCACATTTCCGCCTAATACAGGCACTTCCTTCTCAGTTCCGAGAACAGCATCTGTCAGGCTTATTGTCAGGTTATAATGTATATCATCGTTATTTCTTATGAAAAAATCATGCTCCAGCTCTTCAATTAATATTATCATATCTCCGGATAAACCACCTCTGATTCCTGCATCACCCTGACTTCTGAGAGAAATATAATGTCCGGTTGAAACTCCCGCAGGGATTTTTACTTTAATTGTAGCATCTTTTCTTACACGTCCTTCACCGTGACAATCATGACATTTATCTTTAATAAGTTTTCCTTCGCCTCCGCAAACGTTACAGACCTGTATATTAATAAACTGCCCAAAGACTGAACGTGATATGTGTCTTACTTCTCCGGTCCCATGGCAATGACTACATTCTACAGTGGATGAATTCCCCCTTGCACCGGAACCATGGCATGAAGAACACTTTTCAAATCTTTTAACCTTTATGGTTTTCTCAACACCCTCTGCAATCTCTTCAAGTGTAAGCTTCAGGGTAACTCTCAGATCGTTTCCCTGTATTCCTTTCTGCTTATGTCTTCCTGAATGTCTCTGCGTCCCCCCAGTGCCGAATATTTCATCAAAAATACTTCCCCCGGAAAATATATCACTGAAATGAGAAAATATGTCATTTATGTTTTCAAATCCTGTATAACCGAAACCGCTGTTTCTTATTCCTTCATGACCAAATCTGTCATATCTGGATCTCTTATCCGGATCTGACAGCACATCATAGGCTTCAGCAGCTTCTTTGAATTTTTCTTCAGCTTCTTTATCACCCGGATTGCGGTCCGGATGATATTTCATTGCCAGTTTTCTGTAAGCTGTCTTTATTTCAGTCTCATTGGCATTTCTTGAAACTCCAAGTATTTCGTAGTAATCTCTTTTTGTCATTTAATTTCACATTTCAGGTTTTGATGAAACGATAACTTTCGCATGTCTAAGAACTTTATCTTTGAAAAAATAACCTTTCTCAACAGTTTCAAGTATGGTACCTGGTTCTACATCATCAGATGGCTTCTGCATAAGTGCTTCATGTAATTCCACGTTAAACTTCTCGCCGGTTGAATTTATTTCCTTTAGACCCTGCTTCCTTAAAATATTAATTAATTTATGATAAATCATTTCTACACCTTTATGAAAGGCATTGTCATCTTTATCCGTATTGTATGACATCAGGGCTCTCTGAAAATCATCAATTACTGTAAGAAATTCTGTTATCAGTCTCTCGTTTGCATATTTAATTAATTCAAACTTTTCTGTCTCTGTTCTTTTTTTGTAGTTTTCAAACTCAGCGGCTTTTCTTAAAAACTGATCTTTTAATTCATCAACTTTCTCCTGTAACTCCTTAAGCTCAGAATCATGGCCAGCTGCTTTTTCTTCGCTTTGATCCAGTGCAACCTCCTCATCAGTTGCTTTGTTTGTTTCCGTTTTAGTTGTTATTTCGGTTTTAGTTAATTTATGTTTTTTATCATCCTTCATAATTTCTCATATTTTAACTTTCCTGAAATGATTTTTGAAGTAAATTCAAGCATGGAAACCATTTTGGAATAATCCATGCGTCTTGGGCCGATAAGGGCAATTTTGCCCTTTACTCCATCAGCATTATAAGTAGTAGTCACAACACTGTAATCTGCCAGCTTTTCATCCTGGTTCTCAGTGCCTATTGATATACCAATTGAATTATCCTTTAACTTTACAGAATTAAGAACATGAACTACAACTTCTTTATCATCTGTTATTTCTATAATGTTACGGTAATTCTCTATATCTTCAAATTCTGGCTGGGATGAAATTTCTTTAATACCTCCTATATAAAGCGTCATACCTTCTCTTTCGTCATTGAATATTTTATCTATTGAATCTGTAAATATCTTTACAAGTTGTCTGGAAGAAGGTTCAACATCCTGCATCCTCTTGCTGAAAGTTAACCTGATCTCTTTAAGGCTTAACCCTGAAAGTCTTTCATTAAGCAATGATGACAAAACCTCCAGTTTATTTTGAGAGATATCAGACTCCACATCAAACATTAAAGTTCTGACATGTCCAGAATGAATTGAAACTATTACAAGTATCCTGGCAGAAGCTAACCGGACAAGTTCAATCTTTTCGAAAAAGCCTTCAGAGAAATAAGGCTGGCTAACAATACTTATTTCCTTTGAAAGTCTGCCAAGAATCTTTGAAACTTCCTTAAATATATCTTGGGAACTGGGGTCCAGTTCGTTAATGTGTGATTTTAGTACCATCTCATCTACTTTCTCAAGTGGTTCTAAATCCATAAGCTCATTTACAAAATAACGATATCCTTTATCAGTAGGTACCCTGCCTCCTGAAGTGTGATTATGAGTAAGCAAGTTAAGCTCTTCAAGTCCGCTCATTACATTTCTGACAGTTGCTGACGACAAATTCACATCTGGCTTAGCTGATATGCATTTTGAACCTACAGGAGTTGCAGACCTGATAAAATCAAGAATAACGTGCTTTAATATCAGTTTCTCTCTCTCGGTAAGTGATTCCATAATTTAGCACTCAAGAAGTTTAATTGCCAGATTAAGAAAACAAGTTCCCAAAATTACAATTTTTTAGTAAATCCTGCAACCACAATTAATTAACCTTAAACTTAAACTAACCTGATTACGGTATAGACTAACCAATCAGGTTACATTAGATTTGCTAGTGATTAAAAACGAAATAATTTTTTTAGTTACATAGAAAGGGTGGATATTTAATAATGAAATTTTTACTTCTCTCACTAATCACTTTAAGTTTAATTACTAAAATAAGTTACTCTCAGTTATCCGGGACATATTATGTAGGCTCTGGTCAGACCTATACATCTTTTACTGGTTCCGGTTCTCAGGGTTTTTTTAATGCTGTAAATACGCAGGGTTTATCAGGCAATGTTACTGTATTTGTTACCTCCAACACATCTGAATCCGGTGCCGTGTCTTTAAACCAGTGGACAGGTAACTTTACAATAACTATCAGACCGAACTCTGCTGTAGTTTACAATATAAGTGGAGATGTAAACAGTCCGTTAATAAATCTGAATGGAGCTGATAATCTTATAATTGATGGGCGATTCGACGGTTCTGGCAGATATCTCAGGTTTACCAACCTGAATACTGATAATCCGGTTTTCAGATTTATAAACGATGCTAAAAGTAACGTGATAACATATTGTATAATTGAAGGCTTGAATTCAAATCTATCGAGCGGCCTTATTTTCTTCAGCATTACAAACGGCAATGACGGAAATGACAATAATACAATAAGCAACTGTCTGATAAGAAGTTCCGGCGGAAATTATATAAATGCAATCTACTCAAACGGAACAACATCAACATCACAGAGAAATAATAGCGGAATTTCAGTTACAGATAACGAGATAATTGACTTTTTCAGAGATGGATTTATTGCTTCGGGAATTACTCTCACCGGAGGATCAACTGAATGGACTATATCAGGAAACAGCTTTTATCAGACATCATCAAGGTCTGTTACACAGGCAACCGGATGGAACGTAATTTACGTTAATACCTCAAGCGCAAACAATATAACGGTAAGCGGTAACTACCTTGGAGGTTCAGCTGCAAACTGCGGAGGTAGTCCATGGACTGTTTCCGGAAGCGTGACTATTACTTCTTATTTCATTAGATTCGCCTCATCAGGTACTTCAACAGCTTCAAACATTCAGAACAATTACATACAGAACTACAGTCAGTCCGCAAATCCCTCGTCCGGAGGCTATGTTATGTTTGCCGGTATAAGCGTTGAAGGTGGTCTTGTACATTCAAGCGGAAACATTATAGGAAACACTTCATCCACAGGTAATATCACATTAACTTATGCAGGCAACACAAATAATATTATTAACAGAGGGATAAATTATGCAAACTGCACAGGAAACATAACAGGAAATACCATAGGATCCATTACTATTAACGGTTCTCATTCATCTGGACTAATGAGATTTGAAGCTATAAATTACACTGGAACACCTACAGCCACTGTTACTATATCCAACAATACTATAGGCAGTACGTCTACATCAGGAAGTATAAATGCTTCCAGCCCTTCTATGTATTTCCAGATGAGCGGCATTTATTCAACAATAAATACAGTAACATTAAATGTAACAGGAAACACACTTGCCAATATAGTTAATACTTCCACAAACTCAAATGCATGGACTAGGGGAATATTCCAGAATAACAGCACATCTGCTATATGTAACTTCTCAAATAATACTTTGTCTGAAATTTACAGCTCTGGTACAAATACCAGCAGATTTCCCAACAGTTGTCCGATAATCGGAATATATACCGGATCAAATTCAACCGCTCAGGTTATTTCAGGAAACACGGTAAGGGGCTTGAGGTCAAATGCAAATGCAGATATCCACGTTCAGGGAATAGCTCATTATAACAGTGCCGGGAAAGGCTTATGCGAAAAGAATAAAATTTATGATCTTACAAATACATCCACTTCTTCAGCTCCTAAAATCTGGGCTATAAATGCATTCTGGGGAAGCTGGAATTTCTATAATAATCAGATTACACTGACAAACGGTGAATCTGCATTCAGATATTCATCCTCGAATTACACCATTTTCGGAAATACAGCAAATATCGAAAAGAAAACTTCATATGATGATTCAGAAATATTATCATATCTCATAAAGGACGAAGAACACACTACACCCGAAACCGAAAAGAAACCGGATAATCCGGTAATTCCCTTTCACACTAACGGTGTTGAAATAAAAGGAATACATGACGAGGCTGAATTTGACTGTGTATTTGCTTATAACAGTATCTATGTAGGAGGAACAGCAAGCTCAGGAAATTCTAATTCATGGTGCTATGACAGACCCTTAACCTCCTGGCCTACTCCGGCTAAGATTTTAAATAATCTTTTCTTTAACGCAAGAACCGGAGGAACAGGTAAACATTACGCCATAGGAAATGAAATCGGTTCAAATAACTGGACAAGTACATCGGCGAACTATAATGTTTACATATCATCAAACATTAATACTATAACAATATGGGGAACAAGTGATCAGACTATAGATCAGTGGAGAACATCATCGGGAGGTGATAAACAAACCTGGAGTACGACAAGTTCATCGCTTAATGCATCTAATCTGTTTAATAATATTTCTCAGGGTGATCTCTCAATTAAAACTGCAAACTATGAAGCCTGGATAGTATCAGGAAAAGGTATTGCTCTTAGTTCAGTTAACTCAGATTACAACGGAAATTCAAGAGCTACTAATATCTCCGGCGGATGTACAGACATTGGAGCCTTTGAATTTACATCAACTCCGCCTAACTGCCCTGTTGCTGTTCAGGATAATGTGCCCGGAAGCGGAGTAACATCTACATACAGACTGTGGGGAAGAAACCTTGTGGTAATAAACTGGGGAACCGGAGGCTCACAGTATCCTTCAATGGTGAATGTTCAGTATTATTCAGGAGTAAATCCTCCCAATACAGTTGGTGGAAACTACTCCAATTCTTACTGGGATATTAATCCTGTAGGTTCCCTGAACGGAGCTACATATGATATCACAATTAACTTCGGAGACAATGAAACATATACCATTACAAGTCCCAGCATCAATACAAGAATTGCAAAATATGTTTCAACATGGGAGGTATTCTCAACTGCCGGTACCGGAGCATGGCAGACAGAACTTAACTGGTCTAACTTAAATGCTAAAACAAGAGCAATGAACAGCTTCTCAGTATATTCATTAACTGATGCTTCTAATCCCCTTCCAGTTGAAATATGTTCATTTTCCGGACTTGTTACATCAAGAAATGTTGAACTAAAATGGTCAACCTGCTGGGAAATAAATAACATGGGATTTGATATTGAAAGAAGAGACTTTAATAAATCAAACTCTTCCTACGGCGAATGGAAGAAAATCGGTTTCGTACAGGGTGCAGGAACAAGCAATGAAGAAAAACATTATAAATTTACTGATGCTAAATTGTTAACAGGCCAGTATCAGTACAGACTTAAACAAATTGATTTCAACGGTAATCATGAATATTATCAGTTAAACTCTCCGTCTGAAATTATTATAGGAACACCTCAGACAGCTGAACTATATCAGAACTATCCCAATCCGTCAAATCCTTCTTCAAAAATTGATTTCCAGATTCCTTTTTCTGGAAGAGTTACATTGAAGGTTTATGATATATCTGGAAGAGAAGTTGCTTCACTTCTTGACAGAGAACTTGAAGCAGGTTATTACAGCGAAACGTTCAACGGTTCATCTCTTGCAAGCGGAGTCTATTTCTATAGAATATCGGTTAAAGGCACTGAAAGTGAAAATTTCTCCAAAACCATGAAACTGATACTTATTAAATAACATACCTCCTAAAATTGTTTCTCCTTTTTTAAGGAAAACAGTAACCAATATCCCCCAATCGACGGGTTGCCTTTAAGAGGCAACCCTTTATATTTTATTTAACAGAAAAATTCCTGATGGTTTTTCTCTCTCATGCTAAATTAAAATGAATGACTATCTCGAATTGACTGAATTAATGAGTTTCATAAAAATTCATAAGAACATATTTTTGTTTTTCTTATAATTAAAAAAATCAAATGAACCATTTTTACATTAAAGATAACAGACTCTATGCAGAAAATTTTCTTGTAGAGGATCTCGCACAGGAATTCGGCACCCCCCTTTACATTTACAGCAAAAATCAGATTCTTAAGAATTACAGGGAAATCAATCAGCCCCTTGTGAATTCAAAACTTGATTATATAAACTGTTATGCAATCAAAGCAAACTCCAATCCGGAAATTCTGAAACTCCTCGCAGAGGAAGGTGCTGGTGCAGAAATAGCTTCCGGTGGTGAACTTTATTTAGCTTTGAAGTTTGGATATCTGAGAAATAAAATAACTTTCACCGGAGTCGGAAAAACAGATCACGAGATAGAGTACGCATTAAAAGAAAATATATTCAACTTTACGGTTGAATCTCTCCAGGAAATAAAAGTTATATCTGAAATTGCCCACAGACTTGGAGTAATAGCCAGAATATCTGTAAGGGTAAATCCGGATATAGATCCCAGAACACATCCTTACATAACAACTGGAATGAAAGAAAATAAATTCGGCATAGACAGCCGTGATATTCTTGAAGTGTTTACAACCGCTTCGAAACTACCCAACATAGACATAATCGGAATACATGCTCATATAGGATCTCAGATCACGGAGATTCAGCCATATATTGACTCCGTGAAATATCTTATTGACTTAATTAAAATAGTTGAATCCAAAGGTATAAATATACGCTATGTAAATTTTGGCGGAGGTTTTGGTGTGAGGTATAAGAACGTTTTAACTCACAGATATATTCCCCTTGAGGAAGATAATAATTCATCATATCCCTCTCTCGGAGGATATATAGAATCTGTAATTGAACTTCTAGGTTCGCTTGGTAAAAAACTTATAATAGAGCCGGGGCGTTCGATGACAGCTAATGCAGGGATACTGGTCGGAAAAGTACTTTACACAAAACAAGGTGAATTAAAGAAATTTATAATAACAGATACAGGAATGAACGACCTTATGAGACCATGTCTATATCAGGCTTACCATCAGATTATACCGCTTGTGCTATCTGATACCGGATATGAGACCGTTGACATAGTAGGTCCTGTGTGTGAAACATCAGACTTCCTCGCACTGAACAGGAAAATCCAGAAGATGGAGAGAGGACATATGTTTGCTGTTATGACTGCGGGAGCTTACGGATATACTCTTTCATCAAATTACAACGCAAGGCTGAGGCCAGCTGAAGTTCTCGTTGACGGAGATAAATATCATTTAATCAGGGAAAGAGAAAAACTTGAGGAACTTCACTACTAAGTTTATTTCTGCATTCCCGCTGATTTTAATCTCTATACTTTTAAATCATTCGTATCCGCAGGAACTGACCCTTGAATATATTTTTCAGGAACCTGAAATAATAAATCCCCGTCCCTCTTTAAAAACCATCAATACAAAATTTTCAAAAATATACTATTATGCTGACGATGATTTTGACGGGAAGCTGAACTTATTTGATTATAATTATTTAAACGGAGAATATTTCAGATACGAAAACACCGGTAATGAACCCTCAGAGTTTCTTGTTCTCCCCGAAGGTGATGCCGTATGCGTTTTCGACGGTGAAATTTACATCTCAAAAAGCTTCACTGAAAGCAGGGCATTCTCAAAGGATATAAAACTCACAGAAACTGAAGAACACGAATATTCGCCGCAGAACATTGACAGTAATATAGTGCTGTTCAGAAGAAAAGGAAATTATTACTTGTTGAGATTTAATGAAAAGGGTTTAATTAAAGAAATTAAGCTTACCGGGGATGAATCAGATACAGTTTCATATCAGCTTTCTGCATATCATTCAGATGTAAACACTGTAAAAATTTTCCTGATAAGGTATAATAACAGTCCGAAAAGAGAGTTTATATTTCCGGATTATACAGATGAATTTGTAAAACTCAGAAAAGGCAAAAGAGGTTTTTCATACATCAGTTTTTATGAACTGATCATATCAGGAGATTCCGTCAGGAAAGTAAACCTATTCTATTTCCCCGATTCACTGATTTACTCAGCTCATTCTGTTACTTATTCACCGGACGGAAGTATGGTAATTATAGATGCAGATTCAAAAGCAAGAAACTTAAGAAAGATTTTCAGATACCAATCTCTCACGGCAGATATGAAAGAAATTTATTCAGAAGTATATGAGAAGTGGTATGAGAGGCACGCTAATACAGTACAGTTCATTGATAACAGTTCATTTATTTTCGAATCTGAAATAGACGGATATAACGGCCTGTATAAAATAAATACTGATGGAAATAACCTGAAAAGAATAACTCCTACTGGTTGTACGGTTAGAGAATCAATAATATCAACACGAACTGAAAAAATTTACTTTGTTGCAAACGCTGAAACACCTCAGAACTATTACCTTTATGAAACTGATTTTTCAGGCAATGGATTTAAAAAAATTTTTGATTCTACAGGTAGCGTATCTAATATTAAAATATCCGATGACGGAGAAAAAATTTTCTTCAGTTATTCATATGTTACACAACCTCCGGAGATATATATGACTGATAAAGAAAGTAATTTGAGTCTCAGGATCACATATACTGTATCCCCATATTTCTCCTCTGTTCAATGGGTAAAACCGGAGTTAATCACATTCAGAAACCGTGAAGACAATGAACTGATATATGCATACCTCTACAAGCCAAAAGATTTCAATGAAAGGAACAAATACCCACTTATATGTTTCGCACATGGTGCTGGTTATCTTCAGAACGTAACATCCGCTTTCAGCCCGTATCAGGATAATTTCATGTTTAATACATTTCTTACATTGAAAGGCTTTGTCATACTAGACATTGACTTCAGGGGAAGCGCCGGATACGGAGCTGAATTCAGAAATAAGACTTATAAAAATCTCGGTTACTGGGAAATATCCGATTACATAAGCGGAATAGGATATCTTGACTCACTTGGTATTATTGACAAAACAAAGGTAGGTATCTATGGAGGAAGCTACGGAGGATTTATAACCTTAATGGCAGTATTCCAAAGACCAGACGTGTTTTCCTGCGGAGTATCCCTGAGGGCAGTTACAAACTGGAAGAATTACTATTACAGCAATCCCTGGTACACAATGGCAAGGCTTGGTGAATATAATGATGAGAATAAATTCTATTACGAAATATCATCTCCCGTAACCTATGCAGAAAATCTTTCAGTGCCTCTTCTGATAACTCACGGAATGCTTGATGACAATGTTTTTTTTCAGGATATGGTACAACTCACTCAGAAACTGATCGATAACGAGAAAGAATTTGAAATAATGTTTCACCCCAGGGAATCTCACAGTTATTACAGACAGAGCAGTTGGCTTGACCTCTATAAGAGAGTCTGGAAGTTCTTTGAAAGAAATCTGAAGTAATTATTTCTTCGGCTCAAGAGCATAAGCGATGACATCAGACTCAAATCCGCAGGTTCTATGAGTACCGTCACAGAAGGGTTTCTTGTTACTTTGTCCACATCTGCATAATGCAATAACGCTTCTTCCGGCAAGATCAAATCTGTTTCCGTTTGCATCATAAAGTTCTACATCACCTTCTATTCTGTAACTTCCGTTTTTTGTAACTGTGATTTTTACTGACATATTTATTTCCTCCTGTTGTTTATAATTCTTTCAGTTCTTCTAAGAAATCTTGATGAGTTCTTTAAAATTTCATTTGCTTCTTTTGTTATACTGGCTTTATATTTCTTATCCTCAATCTGAGGAAGATTAATTTCAACATTTCTGTAAGCTCCGTAAATTCCGCTTTCAAGGCACTTCGCTCCAACAAGCAGGTCGCTTGATGAATTTATGTTGCCAAATTTAGCCATTTCTATAATACTGCCCCAGCAGGAGTTTGCAGTTCTCATAACATTCAAAGGCACCTCGATTGCTTTTTTAAGTCCTTCCTGCATCTTCTCATGTCTTATCTTCCTTTCTTTTTCAGTCTCCTTTGGCATTTTCATAGCAGACATGTAATCATTAAATGCCTCTGTATCAGCATCTATCATCGGAATTAATTTTCTCATTGCCTCATCCAGTGGGGGAATAAGTTTTCTCATCTTAGAATCCAGATGTTCAAATTTCCTGCTTCCGTAACTCATCCATCCCATCATTGCACCCAATGCAGCCCCGAGTGAAGATATGAGTGCAGACACACTTCCTCCTCCCGGTGCAGAAGTTCTCGATCCCACAAGCTCAGTAAAGTTTCTCACTGACATTGAAGCAAGAGGTTCCGACTTTCTGTCAAGCATGTATTCTATGATCCTTTTTTCGGGAATAAACGGAGATACTGCGTTTAACCCCAGACGTTCAACAGCTAATCTTATTTTCTGTTTCTCATCTATGATGAACAGGTTTTCCTTTTTTATGTAATATTCAGCTGCCATGAGCATAGCTTCCAGAGGAATCAGTCCAACGAGCTCACTTCCTGCAACTGCAACTTTGATAGCCTTTGCATCTTTGATGCATTCTTCAAATACAACATGAGGAGGTGTTATTTTATAGTTATCAATATTGACTGATACCTGTGCCATATTATACTCCTGAACATACCATCCAATAGCTTTGATGGCTTTTAGTCTTCCCGGCTCTTTGGGACCTCTCCCCTGCTCTCTTATATTCAGAGCGATTCGATGTGCCTGTTCCTTTGTCCCGAGTATGTTCACGTTATAAGCTATAAGGAAAAATCTCGCTCCTGTAACTGTAGCACCGTGTTTGGGAAGGAATTTCTGAGGTCCAAAGTCCGGCTTCCATTCTTTCTTCGTTAT
The DNA here is from genome assembly GCA_026417195.1 of Ignavibacteria bacterium. Taxonomy (GTDB): domain Bacteria; phylum Bacteroidota; class Ignavibacteria; order Tepidaquicellales; family OLB5; genus JAOADS01. Next base: position 17,564 of record JAOADS010000003.1, read on the forward strand.
TTTATCTTTAAGACCTTCATATTCACCAGCCCTTATCTGTTTAAGTGACTTCCTCAAGGGATTGTGTGATGCCTCTTCGTATAAATAGACCGGTATCCCAAGTTCTTCGCCAACTCTCTTACCGAATTTTTTTGAACATTCCACGCATTCTTCCATAGTTACTCCGGAGACCGGAACAAACGGGACAACATCAACAGCTCCGAGTCTTGGATGTTCTCCTTTATGTTTAGTCATATCAATCATTTCATATGCAGTTTTTGCAAATCTGTAAGCAGCTTCAACTACTGAATCCGGTTCCCCGACAAATGTAAATACTGTCCGGTTAGTTGATTTACCCGGATCAATATCAAGCAGCGAAACTCCGTCAACACTCCTCACCGCTTCAGCACAGGCTGAAATTATATTTTCGTCCCTGCCTTCAGAAATGTTTGGTACACACTCAATTATTTTTCTCATAGAATTAGTTTTTATAAATTACCTTTCCTTCTTTAATGACTTTATCAACTAAATTAACACCCAAATTATAAAAAATTTCACGATAATCATCTGTATTAAAAATAACCATATCAGCTTTCTTACCTCTTTCAATACTTCCTGTTATATGGGAAATTCCAAGTGCTGCTGCTGCATTTATAGTTACTGAGTTAATTACTTCCTCTATTTTCATTTTAAGAAGATGAACGCCCATATTCATAACAAGCTGAAGATTCTGAGTCATTGAACTACCCGGATTAAAGTCTGTAGCAAGAGCAACAGGGATACTGTTCTCTATAAGTTTCCTCGCAGGTGCATACGGAATATCGAGAAAATATGAAACCGATGGCAGAAGAACTGCAATTATACCTCTGTCTTTCAGGTGATTTATTTCCTTTTCAGAAATTACCTCAAGGTGATCAACAGATATGCAACGTGATTTAACTGCAGCCTGAATCCCTCCGTATGAATGAAACTGATTTGTATGAAGTTTCGGAATAAGCCCGAATTTCCTTCCTATCTCAAATATTCTTATACATTCTGACGGTGTGTAATATCCTTTCTCACAGAAAGCATCTATGAATACAGCAAGTCTTCTTGTGGCAACATGCTCAATCATCTTATTAATTATCTCATTTATATATTCTTCTTTCTTTTTGTCTCCGGGAAAGGCATGAGCACCTAAAAACGTAGGATATATATCAATTGAAGACTCTTTTTTAAGTTCATTTATGACTTCCAGCATCTTTAATTCATTTTCAGAATCAAGTCCGTATCCTGATTTAATTTCAATTGAAGTAACTCCAAGGCTAATTGATTTCTTCAGTCTTTCAGAAGCAGTGTTTTTCAACTCCAGCCTCTTAGCCTTACGAACAGCCCTAACGGTGCTTGAAATACCTCCGCCAGCCTTTGCAATTTCCTCATAGGTTTTTCCATTTAGTCTCATTGAATATTCATTTACCCTGCTGCCGGCAAACAGAAGGTGTGTATGTGAATCTATGAGACCGGGCATAACAACCTTATTTCTTGCATCAAGCTTGTTTTTCACAATCTTTTTTATCTCAGTCGGGACTTTCTTCCCTAACCACCTGATTATGCCATTTTCAATATAAACTGAAACGTTCCGCATAAGACCTATCTGAGACTGAAATTTACCGGCTTTGAACAAATGTGCATTGGTATGACAGCTTATAAGCTGAGATATATTCTCAACAAGCAGACTCATAAATGCAAATATATGTGTTTTTTTTCGTAAAATTAGCCAAAATCATACTGATAAGGTTTCTGATAAGAATTATGATAGCTTTGAAATTATGTTTGTATCGTAATTAATAACTTAACAAAGAAAGGAATAAAAAAAATGAAAACTCAAAAAAGCAATCTCAAAAAAACATTATCCTATGTTTTCTTAGTCCTCTCAGTTATCATATCCTCATGCAGTGATAACAGTATTACAGGTCCCGGAAATGAAATGCAGCCTTCGCTGAGCAGTAACGGAAACGGTATCACAATTGAGCCTTACTGGCATAATAGCTTTCTGATATTCAGATTGAGAAATAACACACGTGATACAATCGTGAATGACTTTCACGTTCAGTTTGACTCAACTGTAAGAATCACAGGCTACTCGATAATGCAGGGATGGCAAATAGACCCGCAGACCACAGATATGAATAAGGGAAAATTTGGTGTTAAGTCACCAAACGGACATAACATACCCCCTAACGGAGGAGTTGGAGAGCCATTTGGAGTCCAATTAATGTTCACAGGTGTTACAAAGAAAAATCCAAGACAGTGGTGGGATTTCAATTGGCAGGCAACAAGAGACGGTATAGTTGTAAAATCAGATAAAGGTGCATTTCCTCCAAGATAATATATAATTAATCCTAAAAATAAACCCCGTCGCTTACCGGCGGGGTTTTTAATTTTATAGAAGAAGAAATTACTTTAAGAGAATCATCTTTTTGGTATCTGAAAAATTATCAGCTTCAAGCCTGTAGAAATACACACCGGATGAAACTGAAGATCCATCAAATATAAACTCATATCTGCCGGCGTCAAGATTCTTCTCTGTAATTTCAGCTATGAATCTTCCTCTCAAATCAAATATTTTTATTGACACATTCGTAAGCAGGGGCAGATCAAATTTTATCCGTGTAGCCGGATTAAAAGGATTGGGATAATTCGCATATAGTCTGTAAGCTACCGGAATTTCATCACTGCCTTTTACTATCCCTACTGTTCCTACTGTAAACTGGAATCTGTTTGAAGGGGGAACTGAACCCGGAGGATTAATTCCGCTTCCTCCTGAGGGAAGTGTTGACATCCTTGGTATCGGTAATGCAATATCCTGTGCTGCGAAGTAATACTGAACAGTAGTCCCGTTTGAACTTCCGGGAATTACAAATGAAAAAGTATCTCCGTTTACAGTAGAATAATTCACAGCCTGAAATGCACTCCAGCTTGAACCTCCGTCTGTGCTTTTTCTGAAATAGAGCAACGGAGCTTCATTAACCCAGTTCCTTATGATTCCGTTGTCATAGATTCTTGCCATCATGGTTATGGGACCATTATTTGATGTATTTGTAAAAGGTTGCGTGTGCAATATTGTCGGAGGTATGTTATCAAGTTTTCTTGCTGAATCAACTGACAATGAAGCATCAACTATACCCCAGCCCATCTGATTATTAGGTGAAGAGGAATTGCTGCCGAATTTTCTTAATATTCCTATTACTTGCATAGGTGTTAAACTCTTATTTGCTGAAAGCATCAATGCACAAACCCCTGATACCAGAGGACATGAGAAAGAAGTTCCGCTACCACTTGTGTAGTTATTTCCCGTTGTTGAAGCATAATAGTTACTACTACCCATAGCCATAACGTCTGGTTTTATTCTTGGCGGAACATCCGTTGTCGGACCTACAGATGAAAAACTCGCTCTCACACCGGAAGTTGTAACAGCTCCAACTGTAAGTACACTGTCACCGTCAGCTGGTCCTATAAGAGTGTTTCGAGTGGTGTTTAAACCATTATTGCCAGCCGAATTGCTGACAATTATACCTTTATTAACTGCCAGATCAGCAGCTATGGTTATCGGCAAGGTGTTACCGTTCATATCCATCCACGTATAGCTCGTGTAGCCTGGATCAAATTCAAGGTAACCGAGGGAACTTGTAATAATATCCGCTCCAAGTGAATCTGCCCATTGTGCAGCTGCGATCCAGTAATCCATTTCAATCGGACGCTCAAAGGTTGCAACTTCAGTTCTAGCAAGAATGAAACTTGAAGCAAATGCTGGTCCTATCATTTTAGTTGGTCTGTAACCACCTACAAGGGAAAGAGTAGCTGTTCCGTGAGAATGACCGGTCAGATTCGGCGTGTTATTATGAAAGTCATATGTTCTGATAATCTTCATTGGATAAGTGGTAAAAACTTCATGTGTAAGGTTTGAAAAACCTGCATCAAAATTAGCTATAAGAATTCCCTGCCCCATTATACCCTGATTGTGGACAAGGTTAACCTTTATCTGTGTAATCTGAGTAACTGCATTTCCAGTACCGTAGTTAAAACTGTCTGGTAAAAAAGGATTATACGAATCCCTTATAAAAACATCTGGAACATCAGAGGCAGTTCGGGAATCAAAATCTTTTTTCAGTTTAAATTTCTCAACAAGTTCTATACCTTTTACAAATTTAAGCTGAGCTATTGAGTTCAGAAAGTGTCTGCTGACTTCAGCACTTACACAGTTAAGCCATTTTATTCTTGTTCTGACTTTTATAACTCTGTCTGCAATGTCATTGACATAGAGTTCATAAACAGGAACATCGGTATAGTCAACAAGCTTATTTGGTAACTTAACCTTAGATCTGCGGTCAAGTGATCTCTGTGTTACGAGACTGAGGGGATGATTCAACTTATCCGACGCTTCTGGGCCTTTATCAGTAAAATAAATCCATATCACGAAGTTTTCTTCCGAAGATGAGTTTAAAGCCTCACGGAGTTTATTCCCGAGTTTATCCTGAGAATAAAGGGAAACAATTCCAATTAGCAAAACAAGCAGGGTTTTCATAATAAATCTACTTTATTGGTTTAATAGTTCAAAGTTATTTTTAAATAAAACATTTTTCAATATACATATAATCATTTACAGTAATGATAACAATTAATTACAATCAGTTATACCTAAAGTTTCATTTAGTTCAGGAATCATAAGAACTATATAACTTCATTGATAGTAAAAGCCATTTTCAGTAATTTTGTAAATTACAATCAATTAATACCTCATAATTAATGTCTAAAGGATTAAACATACTTTTCTGCACCAGTGAAGTCACCCCTTACAGTAAAACAGGAGGGCTAGCCGATGTTTCCAATTCACTGCCTCAGGAATTAGCTGCTGCAGGACATGCAGTAAGAATTATAACACCGAAATACGGTCCTATGGATGAGAGAAGATTAAGGGTTTATGAAATAAAACGTCTTGTAAATATAGAGGTGCCCGTTGCTGACAGAATAACCACTTGCAACATAAAGTCTTCATTCATCGTTTCTCCTAAGGGTAAGGTTCAGGTTTTTCTTATAGAAAATAATGAATATTTCAGGGAAAATAGTCCTTACGTTGATGAAAAGACTGGTAAAGATTACGAAAATAACGATGAACGCTTTATATTTTTCAACCGTGCAATAGTTCAGGTCTTAGGTCTTTTAGGATGGAAACCGGATATAATACATTGCAATGACTGGCAGACCGGGCTGATCCCGGCTTACATAAAGACAATTTATGCTAAAGACCCTCTGCTTCAGAACGTTAAGAGTGTTTTCACGATTCACAACATTGCTTTTCAGGGGCTTTTCCCTTATGAATCATTTCTTAAAAGCGGTCTTCCTCATAACATTTGGAATGAAGAAGGTGTAGAATATTACAATCAGTTTTCGTTTCTGAAGACAGCTATTGTATATTCCGATGCGATTACTACTGTAAGTGAAAACTATGCCAGGGAAATAGCAACTACCCATGAATATGGGATGGGTTTTGAAGGATTGCTTAAAACCAGAAAAAAAGATTTATTTGGAATCTTAAATGGAGTAGATTACAGCGTTTGGAATCCAGAAAAGGATAATCTTATACCGTTCAGATACAACGCTATGGAGCTTCCGCTTAAAAGGGAAAACAAAAAAGTCCTTTGCAAGAAGTTTGGAATAGAATATAATTCAGAAACACCACTGATCGGAATTATTTCAAGGCTTACAGATCAGAAAGGTTTTGACCTCATAAAGAAGATTATGCCTGATCTTATGAAAGAAAATGTAAATTTCATACTTCTTGGCACAGGTGATAAAAACTATCAGAAATTCTTTGAAGGAATTAAGAAGAAATTCCCTAAAAAAGTCGGGCTTCACTTTGGTTTTTCAGAAGAACTTGCTCATTTAATTGAAGCCGGTAGTGATATATTCCTTATGCCTTCCAAATATGAACCGTGCGGACTCAATCAGATGTATAGCCTTAAATACGGAACTATACCTGTAGTGAGAAAAACCGGAGGACTTGCAGATACAATAACTGAATATAAAAACGGAAAGGGAAACGGCTTCACATTTGATAAATACGATGCCAGCGAGCTTATGAAGGCAGTTAAGAAAGCTCTTAAGTTATATAAAAACCGTGAGGAATGGATAAAGCTGATAAGAAATGCAATGTCTTATGACTATTCATGGCAGGTATCAGCAAGAAAATACATAGATCTTTATAAAACGTTATTGAAAAAATCCTGATTAAACGCGCCTCATCGCAATTGATTTTATGAATAAAGCTATATTCCTTGACAGAGATGGTACAATCCTTGAAGAAATCCCCGGAAACTCTGAAACTTTCGGATACCTTACAAGCATTAATGATGTAAAGCTCATCAGGGGCTCGTCACATGCCATAGCAGAGGCAAGAAAACTTGGATATAAAATCATTATAGTAACAAATCAATCAGCCATAGCCAGAGGACTAATAACAGAAAGCGAACTTACTGCCATAAATAACAGAATGTTTGAACTCCTCCTGAATGAAAATCCCGAAGCTCTTATTGATGACCTTTACTACTCACCTTACCATAAAGACGGAGTAATAGAGAAATACAAAACCGATCACCCTTCAAGGAAACCAGACATCGGGATGCTGCTGGATGCACAAAAAAAATACAATATAGATTTCTCATCATCGTTTATGATTGGTGATGCATATAGTGATATTGTATGTGGAATTAATGCAGGCGTTAAAAATATACTTGTACTTACAGGCTACGGCAAAATGACACAAAGGAAATGTCTTGATGAAAAACTAAAAATTGACTTTATTGCAAACGATTTACAAGATGCAGTAAAAATAATTAAGGAAAATTTTGTTGAAAAGTAAGCTTAATTTCGTATTTCTGATACTTGCTTCCGCTTTAACACTAATTTCATTTTTAAATACATCAGGTTGTGCTGACGATCCTTCTTCGTTAGGTCTTGATTTCGTTTCTCCAAGTGAAACTACAGGGGTTAGGATATTTGATTCATACAGAGATACCATGCCTATTTCATCCAGAAACGTAAAAAAATATTTTAATACATCAAATTCGCCTAATCTTCTGGTAGGGAGAACAGGAAGTTATAATTCTAAATCTCTGATACAGTTTTTAGGATTAAGCAGCGATTACGACAGTGCAGTTGTAAACAGTGCGGTTTTAAAACTTAAATACAGAAATTACTATTTCCCGACTTCCCCTTCTGATTCACTTGGTCAGATTTCATTTGAAATATACAGAATTGAACAGAAAATTGATTTTGCAACTGTAACCCTTGATTCAATAAATCCTTCTTACTTCGGAAACATCTCTCAGGGAAGTTATACAGGCTCCCCTGCGACAGACAGTCAGGAAGTCAGTATACAGTTAAATACAGCACTTGTCAGAGATTGGTTTGAGTTTACAGCTGACAGTTCCTATCCTGTGAAGAATTACGGAATCGTACTTTCTCCGAATGCCTCATCCACTGTTATAAAGTCTTTTTATGCTTCTTCTACTTTTAACGGCTCTGAAGTAAGACCGGAATTATACGTCATAGTCACCAAAAACGGACGAACAGACACATTGTCTTACAGGAATTCCTCAACTGTTTCTCTCACTGATGCTTCTATTAATGCTCCGCCGGAAAGATTCTTCATTCAGGCTGGAATAAGCTACGTTCAGGTTATGAATTTTGACTTAAGCCGTTTCCCTTCCGATGCAACAATAAACGATGTTCAGCTATTTCTCACTCTTGACTCTTCAAACTCAATATTTTCAAAAGAGACATCGTTCAACATTACTGCAAAATACATCTCCGATACAGCCGGGCTGGTAACTGATTTATATCCGTTCATAGGTTCGCCTCAGGGAGATTCAAAATATATGATCAGACTTGTTGCTTCCACACAGCCTTCGCCTTTTCAGAGATGGCTGCTCGGACAGAACAATTACGGTATAATGATACAGGCTGCAAATAATTTTATAAATCTGGATTTATTTTCCTTTTTTAATGAGACAGCATCAGATCCGTTAAAAAGGCCAAGAGTTATAATCAAATATACTCCAAGAGTAAGACCTTGAGATGAAAAAGTTAATTTTCATTAATCTCGTTTTATTTATTGCTTCATCATCTGTAATTTCACAGACTGATAAAAACGGTGGTTCGTTGTATTCTATTTTCGGAATCGGAGACCTTAACTATACTTCTTCTGCACGAACTGAATCTATGGGGATATTAGGCATCTCCCTTTACGGTGATTACGTAAATACATTGAATCCTGCAACATGGACAAGAATACAAAGCACTCTATTCTCCACAAAGTTTAATCTTGAAAATATCCGTTCCGCTCAGGGAGACAGAAAAGCTGAAAGAACCTATGCAAACTTTGAAGGGTTCAATCTCTCCGTTCCGCTTAATAAAGGAAATGGCTGGATATTAAGCTTAGGGATGAATTCATACAGCAACGTGAATTACGATACAAGATTCAGAGCTTCTTTAGAGGGAGAAAATTACACTCAAACCTATAGTGGCAACGGAGGTCTTAACAGGCTTAACGTTGGTTTCTCATATATAATATTTCGTTATTTTTCATTCGGGGCACAGTTCAACTACGGATTCGGAAATATCAACAAATCACTTGATATTGATTTCGATAATGCTGCTCTATTTGACACAAGGAACATCTCCTCAAACACACTTTCCGGATTTTACTTCAACACAGGTATTATATTTCATGGTTTCGGAAAAATCTTTAACTCAAAAAAGCTTGATAACCTTACTCTTGGACTTGTATTTTCATCACCGGCGAAACTTAATTCAAAGATTACCTCAAGGTATAACCGTTCGGTTAACAATATAGACACAATAGAATCAGCAGAAGGAAAAATAGAAGTGCCCATGGGATTTGGAATTGGCATTTCTAATACATTTTCCGGAAAATTAACTGTAGCTGCAGATTTGTGGATACAGCAGTGGGATAAGTACCTTTATTACGGAAATCATCCTGAAGAAATTAAAGACAATTTCCGTGCGGGCATTGGTATTGAATATACTCCTTCATCAAGGTATGACGAAAGTTTCATTAAAAAAATTTCTTACAGGTTAGGAGCAACATACATCCAGGACTACCTGAAAATCAAAGGAGAGAACATAAATCAAATATCTGTAAGCGCAGGTCTTTCTCTCCCTATCAGTAAATACAATTCACTTGATGTTTTCATTAAATATGGCATTCGGGGAAAAAATGAAAATGGTTTAATTAAAGACAATGTTGTAAAATTCGGTGCTTCAGTTAAACTAGGGGAACTTTGGTTCCTTCAGCCAAAAGATGATTTTTGATAAAACAGCTTAATTAATCATATGACAGCTTTAGAAAATCTAGATCCTCAGATTTACAAAGCCCTTAAAAACGAACTACAGAGGCAGAATAATAAACTGGAACTCATTGCCTCGGAAAACTTTACCAGCATTGCTGTAATGGAGGCTATGGGTTCAGTTATGACAAATAAATATGCAGAAGGATATCCGGGAAAAAGATATTACGGCGGATGTGAATACGTTGATATAGCTGAAAACCTTGCAAGGGACAGGGCTAAGGAATTATTTGGTGCTGAATATGTAAATGTTCAGCCTCACTCAGGCTCTCAGGCAAACATGGCAGTTTATTTTGTTTTGGTTAAACCCGGAGACAAAGTCATGGGAATGGATCTTTCTCACGGAGGACATTTAACACACGGTTCACCGGTAAATTTCTCAGGCCAGCTGTATAACTTTGTGCAGTACGGAATAAACCCGGACACAGAACTTCTGGACTACGATGCAATAGAAGAAATAGCTGTCAGAGAAAAACCAAAAATGATAACAGTTGGTGCAAGTGCATATTCCAGAAACATTGATTACAGCAGATTCCGTGAAATTGCAGATAAGGTAAACGCATTCCTGCTTGCAGATATTGCACATCCAGCCGGACTCATAGCAGCTGGTTTACTGAACGATCCCCTGCCTCACTGTCACGTTGTTACAACAACAACACATAAAACACTCAGGGGACCACGGGGCGGAATGATTATGATGGGAAAAGACTTTGAAAATCCATTTGGACATAAAGCACCTAAATCCGGAAGAACGAAAATGATGAGCGAGCTGATTGATTCAATGGTTATACCCGGAATACAGGGAGGACCTCTTATGCATGTAATAGCAGCAAAGGCAGTAGCATTTAAAGAAGCCCTGGATGAGGATTTCAAAACCTATGCATCACAGGTAATAAAAAATGCTCAGGTATTAGCATCCGGATTAACCAAACACGGATTCAAAGTAATATCAGGCGGTACAGATAATCACCTGATGCTCGTTGATCTCAGAAATAAAAACATAACAGGCAAAAAAGCTCAGGAGTTACTTGATGAAGTAGGAATAACCTGCAACAAAAATGCAGTGCCATTCGATGATAAAAGTCCGTTGATAACAAGTGGAATAAGATTAGGTACTCCAGCTCTCACAACAAGGGGAATGAAGGAAAAAGAAATGGAAACTGTGGCAGATATGATAAACGAAATTATATCTGCCCCGGAAGATGAAGAAGTAAAAGAAAAAGTAAGAAAGAAAATAGAAGACATTACATCAGAATATCCCTTATATCCTGAACTTTTTACGTGGTGATTAACCATGCCTGAAGAAAAAACTGATTCTCAGGAACTCGGCGAAATGAGTTTTCTTGACCATCTGGAAGAGTTCAGATGGCGCCTGATAAAATCATTAATCGGAATTGTTATAGGAGCTATCATAGCCGGAATATTCATAGATTACATAATGAACGACTTTTTACTGGCACCTGCAAGAAAAACCCAGCCTCCTCTGGAGTTAATCAATCTGAAACCATATGGGCAGCTTGTTTTATACATGGAAGTAATACTTGTCTGCGGAGTAATAATCAGCATCCCTAATATATTCTATCAGTTATGGAGGTTTATAGAACCCGGACTATTGCCCCATGAAAGAAGATATATTTCATCAATAGTTGTTTTTTCATCATTCTGTTTCCTGGGAGGAATAGCTTTTGCATATTTCATTATGCTTCCTACTGCTCTTAAATTCTTCGCAGCATTCGGAACACAGGAAATTGTAAACAACATAGCAGTAAATGAGTATTTCAGCTTTGTAATTTCTGTCATGCTGACAGCCGGCATTGTTTTCGAACTTCCTATGGTCTCATTTTTTCTCTCCAAACTCGGGATACTTACGCCAGTCTTTATGAAGAAATACAGAAAACATGCCATAGTCCTGATATTGCTGCTTGCCGGTTTATTAACACCAAGTCCGGATATTACCAGTCAGCTTTTATTGGGGGTACCGCTTCTGATATTATATGAAATAAGTATATTAATTTCAAAATCCTCACAGCCTAAAAGAGATTAACCTTGGATAACGAACTCAGGAGAATATCAAAACCCATTGAAAAAGAACTCTCAGAATTCAGGGAACACTTCACACTTGCAATTAAATCAAAGGTTGCACTGGTAGATCTAATCGGGAAATACATACTAAGACAGAAAGGAAAAAAAATAAGACCTATACTTGTTCTGTTGTCAGCAAAACTATGCGGAGAAATTAATCCCAGAACCTATGTTGCAGCAACGCTTGTAGAACTGCTTCACACCGCAACGCTTATACATGATGATGTTGTGGACGATGCAAAGACAAGACGGGGACTTGCTTCAATAAATGCAGTATGGAAAAACAAGATTGCAGTTCTTATGGGAGATTTTCTTCTCTCAAGGGGATTACTCATAGCACTTGAGAACGACGAATGCGGTTTCCTGAAAATAACTTCACGGGCGGTAAAGAGAATGAGTGAAGGGGAGTTGCTGCAGATACAGAAAAGCAGGAAGTTTGACGTGAGTGAAGAGGTTTACTTTAAAATCATTTCTGATAAAACTGCCTCTCTTATTTCAACCTGTTGTGAGCTCGGTGCAGCCAGTTCATCTTCTGCCTCACGGGAAGTTACACTTCTCAGGGAATATGGTGAAAATCTGGGTATAGCATTCCAGCTGAGGGACGATATACTTGATTACGTTGGCAAAAAGAAAATAATGGGAAAGGCTTCAGGTTCAGACCTTAAGGAAAAGAAGTTCACTCTACCTCTTATTCATGCTATCAGTAATTCATCAAAGAAAGAATCACGTGAAATAATCAGCCTTCTTAAAAACGGCTCAGATAAGAAATCAAAGACAATAGTCTATGACTTCATAAAAGCCCACAGAGGAATTGAATATTCAATCGAGAAAACCGTTCAATACTGTAATAAGGCAAAAAGCAAGATAGCAGCTTTCAACGATTCAGATATTAAATTAACCCTTATGCAGTTTACAGACTTCATTGCAGAAAGAGTTAACTGACTCATTTCCCCATGGCACAACCCGTAGTTGCTATCATCGGAAGACCTAATGTGGGTAAATCATCACTGTTTAACAGGCTCACAGGAACAAAAAAAGCTATAGTCCATAGCACTTCCGGCGTAACAAGAGACAGAAATTACGGTGAGGTTACATGGAACGGGAAAAGATTTTTCCTGATCGATACTGGAGGATACATTCCTCACAGCAAAGATCTTTTCGAATCTGCGATCCGCGAACAGGTAACCATATCCATCGAAGAAGCTGATATTATCCTTTTTGTTGTTGACGCTAAAACCGGTCCGGTTCCTCTTGATGAAGAGATAGCATATGTTCTCCGAAACCGTAAAAACCATGAAAATAAAAAAATCCTGCTGGTAGTAAATAAAACGGACAGAAAGGAAGATGAAGAATCACTTAATGCATTTTATAAATTAGGTTTCGGAGAACCTCTGCAGGTTTCAGCGCTCACCGGAAGAAATTCAGGAGACCTGCTGGACGTAATAACTAATGAAATAAAATACACCCCCTCTGATAAAAAGCAAAAGGAAACTATCAGGATATCAATCATAGGCAGACCAAATGTCGGAAAATCTTCAATCAATAACATTCTCATGAATGAAGTAAAAAGTATAGTAACCGATGTACCCGGCACAACCAGAGATTCAATTGACAGCCGCATAAGATATCAGGGCAGGGAAATTACACTGATTGATACAGCGGGATTAAGAAAAAAAAGTAAAATCAGACAGACAGAATCACTTGAATACTATTCGGTCATCAGGACTTACAGGAGTATTGAAAGATGTGATGTTGCAGTTCTTGTTATAGATGCAACAACCATAATGAGCAAACTTTCCAGATTCCGAGATCCGTCACTTGCTTCTTTTAAATTAAGCAGGGAGGATACGGAAATAATAAACACGGCAGCTGAGATGAAGAAAGGATTACTTGTTGTAGTTAACAAATGGGACCTGATTGAAAAAAAATCCAACACTGCAAAGATCTTTGAAATGAAAGTGAAGGAACATCTTAAAACATATTCCTGGCTTCCGTTTCTGTTTACCTCTGCAATGAAAAAACAAAGGATATTTAAAATACTTGATATGTGTTTAGCTGTTTACTCAGAAAGAAGTAAAAAAATAAAAACCAGTGACCTTAATTCCAGACTTCTTAAGCTTATAAATAAATTTCCTCCCCGCTCAGAAAAACACAGGGAAATTAAAATTAATTATATAACCCAGCTTCAGAGTTCTCCTCCTGTAATAGTGTTCTACTGTAACCTGCCATCTGAAATACAGCCTAACTACAGGAAATTTCTTGAGAATAAAATAAGGGAAAACTTCGGCTTTACCGGCGTTCCTCTAACCCTGGTATTCAGAAAGAAATAGTTCAGTTGATTATGATTTCCCCTTGAATTTCATCTTCACTACTGCCTCTTTGAGGAAATTCCTTCTCTAGTAATTTTTGCGCTTTACGAATAAGGGTAAGTATTCCTTCTGCAAATTTTCCCTGTCTGAATGATTCCTGAAGTTCCGATTCAAGTTCATTCCAGAATTCATCAGGAATTTTTCTATAAATTCCTTCATCAGCTATTATATCAAAATACTTCTCACTGAAAAGTACGTAAAACAATATTCCCGTTCTGTATTTTGTATTGCTGACCCCAAGTCTTCTGAAATCCTTTAAGGCGAGTTCGTGCCTGTCATAAAGTTTTTCCCATAGCGTAAGTCTCTCATGAAAGCTTAAGACTATCTCTCCGCAGGTTTTCCTCTCCAGTTCATCAAGTGCTTCCTGAATTTTCTGAAGATCCTCCTCACTGAAATATTTATAAATCCAACTTTCTTTCATATCTGAACCAGATTTACCAGCTGCCACTTGCACCTCCTCCCCCGAATGATCCGCCACCGCCGGAAAAACCTCCGCTGAAGAATCCTCCGGAATTGCTGCCTGAAGACCATGAACTTCCACCGGTATACCACCAGTTCGTATTTCCTCCTCTTACCCAGCCAAGTGATCTTGATACAGTTGAAATGACAAAAATCAGGAAAAATATAACTATGAATATAAAAACAGGAAAGGGCATACAGCAAATCATAAAACTGTCTGAAGATTCATCATAGGTTTTCTCCTGAGTATATTCACCTCTTGTAGCTTTTATTATTGCATCAACACCAGCATTTATACCTTCATAAAAATTACCTTTCTTAAACTCCGGCGTAATTTCTTTCCTTATTATCTGATTACACAGTGCATCAGGCAAAGCTCCTTCAAGACCATAACCCACTTCAATCCTCAGCTTCCTGTCGTTCTTAGCTATGTAAATCAACACTCCGTTATTTTTACCCCTCTGCCCTATTCCGTTTTTCTCAGCTATTTCAAAAGACCTCTCTTCAAGCAATGCTGAACCAAGAGAAGATTCCATCCAGACCACAACCTGATTTGATGTTTCCTTCTCAAAGTCTGACAGTTTTTTTTCTAGTAAACCGATCTCCTCAGGCTTCAGAGTACCGGTTTTATCTGTAACATAAGTTCTTATCTTTATGTCGTCCTGAATCTTCTGATTGGATTCCGCAAAAATACATCCTGAGAAAATAATCAGTAAAACTATGGGATTCAGATTTGCCAAGTCAGATTAAATAAATTTTCTATGTAGAATTCAGATAAACATTACCAGACGGTAGGCACTACAGATATTCATCTACACTTCTTATTTCCAACTGATCTTTTGAATATTTATATAGTGAATTAACAAAAAGGACAGCTATTTTAATGTTATTTATCAGTGGAATATTGTAGTCAATAGCCTTTCGTCTGATGATAAAACCATCCCTTTCGGATTTGTGCGGATGTTTGAGAGACTGGGTGTTGATGACAAGATCAAACTCTTTTCTCTCAAGCATATTCAGAATGTTAGGTGATTTCTTTTCGTTGATCTTGTAGACGTGTTTTGCCCTTATGCCGTTATCCCTTAAAACTTTGTGAGTGTTCGTGGTAGCAAAAATCCTGTAACCCATCTCCTGAAGTTTTCTGGCACTTTCAAGAAATTCTATTTTATCCTCTATATCACCAAGGGTAAGCAGAAGATTTTTTCTGGGCAGTCTGAAACCGGTGGAAAGCAGTGATTTCAGAAATGCTTCTTCAAGATCATTACCGAAGCAGGCAACCTCTCCTGTTGATGCCATTTCAACTCCAAGTATCGGATCGGCTCCGCTTAAACGTGAAAACGAAAATTGGGGAGCCTTTACTACTATGTGATCAAGATCAAGGGTTTTATAGTCTCCCTTTATGTCCATTCCGAGTATTGCCTTAACAGCAAACTCTATGAAGTTATAACCTGTGGCTTTTGAGACAAACGGAAACGAGCGGCTGGCTCTCAGATTACACTCAATCACTTTAACCCTGTTATCCTTGGCAAGGAACTGAATGTTAAATGGTCCGGTAATTTTAAGTTCTCTCACAATTGCCTTTGTGATTTTCTTTATCTGATGAACTGTTTCAAAGTAAAGTTTCTGCGGAGGTATAACAAGCGTTGCATCTCCTGAATGAACACCTGCATTTTCAACATGTTCACTTATTGCGTAAATAACAAGTTCTCCGTTCTGGGCAACTCCGTCTATTTCTATTTCCTTTGCTCCTTCTTCAAACTTGGAGATCACTACAGGATATTCCTCTGAAATATGTGCGTTATTCTTTATATAATCTTCAAGGCTTTTTTCATCATGACATACTTTCATTGCAGTACCCGATAAAACATATGAGGGACGGATCAAAACAGGATACCCTATCTGACGGGCAAATTTCTTCGCCCGTTTGATATCAGACAACTCCTGCCACTCAGGCTGATCAATTTCAAGTTTATCAAGTATAGTAGAGAATTTATTTCTGTCCTCGCATTTGTCAATTGAATGCGGTGAAGTTCCAAGTATCCATACATTACTCTGATGAAGCTTCAACGCCAGATTATTGGGGATCTGCCCGCCCATTGAAATTATTACACCAAGCGGTTTTTCAAATTCATAGATATCCAGAACTCTCTCAAGGCTTAACTCCTCAAAATAAAGCTTGTCACATATATCATAATCTGTGCTTACTGTTTCAGGATTGTAGTTAACCATAATTACCTTATAACCTAGTTTACGGAGATATTTCGCAGTCGTAACACAGCACCAGTCAAACTCAACGGATGATCCTATTTTATATGGTCCGGAGCCTAATATCATGATTTTCTTTTCATCCCTTGAAGGTGTTTCCTGAATATCTGAAAATTCTCCGTGATAGGTTGAGTAAAGGTAATTTGTTTCAGCCGGATATTCCGCTGCAAGGGTATCAATTTGCTTAAAGACAGGTAAAACTCCAAGCTCTTTTCTTTTTTTCCTTATTTCGTCTTCATCTGTTCCAACAAGTATTCCGATCTGCTTGTCCGAATATCCAAGTTGCTTTGCCTTTTTAAGAAATTCATAACTTAGGCTGTTTATATCAACCTTTTCTTTCCTGAATCCGTCTATCAAAGCTATCTGATATAAAAACCACCTGTCAATCTTTGACATCCGGTATATCTCATCAACCTCATATCCTTTCCTTAATGCACGGGAAATTGCAAAAAGTCTTCTCGGAGAAGGTGTTACAATATCCTCATCTATTGTTTCAGTTCTGGATTTATTTAATACGAGTCCGAACTTACCTACCTGAAGCATTCTTATAGCTTTCTGAAGAACTTCAGGAAAACTTCTGCCTATCGCCATAACCTCGCCGACTGATTTCATTTTGCTACCTATCTGTTCATCTGCACCGGGAAATTTCTGCAGGTCCCATCTCGGTATTTTCAGAGCTACATAATCAAGAGCCGGTTCAAAACAACTGTAGGTTCTTTTAGTAATTGAGTTCTGTAACTCTGTTAGTTTGTAACCTAGGGCAAGCTTCGCTGCAATATATGCAAGCGGATATCCTGTAACCTTCGATGCTAATGCAGATGAACGGGAAAGCCTTGCATTGACTTCAATGACACGGTAATCAAATTCACCATCATCAGTAAGCGATCTGGGATTCAGTGCAAACTGTATGTTGCACTCACCAAGAATTCTGAAATGCCTGATAGTCTTGATTGCAATATCCCTTAGAGTATGATACTCCATATTTGAGAGAGTCTGGGACGGTGATATTACTATACTTTCACCGGTATGAACTCCAAGGGGATCAAAGTTTTCCATATTACATACAGTGATGCAATTATCAGCCTCGTCTCTGACAACTTCATATTCTATTTCCTTCCAGCCCCGCAGATCTTCTTCAATCAAGACCTGTGGTGAGTATGAAAAGGCTTCCTTTAACGCTTTCTTTAATTCCTTTTCATTACCTGCAAAACCAGATCCAAGTCCGCCAAGAGTAAATCCAGCCCGTAAAATAACCGGATATCCGACCTCTCTTGCAGCCTTTACTCCGGCATCTATTGATTTTACCGCTATACTTTTCGGAGTTCTTACTTTTATCTTATTAAGTTCCTTTACAAAGAGTTCCCTGTCTTCAGTCTTATTTATTGAATCTATCGGCGTTCCAAGAACCGTGACGGAATATTTTTTCAATACCCCGCTTTTGGCTAACTCAAGTCCGCAGTTAAGTGCTGTCTGCCCACCGAAACTAAGCATTATTGCATCAGGTCTTTCTTTTTCTATAACCTTTTCTACGAAGTAAGGACTAACCGGAAGCAGATAAACCTTATCTGCAAGTTCCCTGTCTGTCTGAACCGTTGCTATATTGGGATTTATTAATACTACAAACTTATTTTCTTCCTTAAGGGCTTTAATTGCCTGAGAACCGGAATAATCAAATTCACCGGCTTCCCCGATTTTAAGAGCACCTGAGCCCAGCAGAAGTATTTTATGGAATTCCTTCAATGCGGAATACAAAAATAAACATTCTGGTAATTAATAACACTGATATAAAAAACCTTAAGCATTTCCTTAACTTAATTCAATATTTAATTTTATCTTTGTAAGATGTTTTACAGTAAACTTATCCGCCCTGTCCTTTTCAGACTGGATGCTGAAAAAGCTCACGATATTACGATAAAGATCCTTTCTAAAGGGATATTAAATCCTCTCATAAAATCATTCTGCGGACAAGTATCACATATGCCGTTAAAAGTAGGCAAACTGAATTTCAGGAATCCCTTGGGCCTTGCCGCCGGCTTTGACAAAAATTCAGTTGCACTAAGGAGCTGGGATGCAATGGGATTCGGATTTGCTGAAGTTGGAACTGTAACACCGCTGCCTCAGGAAGGAAATCCCAGGCCAAGAATTTTCAGAATTACAGATCACTACGCTGTTATAAACCGGCTTGGATTCAACAATTGCGGAGCCGATCAGTTTGAAAAAAATCTCAGAAAACAGAAGGAGAAATTAAGTAAGAATTTTATAGTAGGGGTTAATTTAGGTAAAAATAAACACACTGAACTTGACGATGCATATCATGATTACAGATTTACATTTGAAAAATGCTTTGAGGATGCTGATTACTTTACCATCAATGTAAGCTCCCCTAACACTGAGGGACTGAGACAACTTCAGCAGAAAAAATACCTGAACGAAATCCTCAAATCACTTCAGGATTTAAACACAGAGCTTGATGAAAAATTTTCAGAGAAGAAAAAAGATATATTTTTAAAAATATCACCTGACTTGACCCTGGCCGAACTTGATGATGTAATAGATGTTTGCATAGATAATAAACTAACAGGTATCATTGCAACAAACACTACAGTTTCAAGAAATACCCTGCCTGAAGGTAGTTATGAACAGGGAGGCTTAAGCGGAAAACCTCTGAGGGAAATTTCAAATGCTCTGATAAAACACGTCGTAAAACTCTCTGAAGGTAAACTTATTGTAATAGCATGCGGTGGTGTGTTTTCTTACGATGATTTCAAAGAAAAAATTGACCTCGGTGCATCGTTGGTTCAGATTTATACCGGACTGATTTATGAAGGTCCTTGTCTTCCAAAAAAAATAATAAGAAAATATCACGAAAGTTTATATAAAGATAAATGAGTAACAAGCCAAACAGACTGATTAAGGAAAAATCACCTTATCTGCTTCAGCATGCTTATAATCCCGTTAACTGGTATCCCTGGGGAGATGAAGCTTTCGAAAAAGCAAGAGAAGAAGATAAACCGATTTTTCTTTCAATAGGATACTCTACATGCTACTGGTGTCACGTTATGGAGCGGGAAGTTTTTGAAAACGAGGAGATAGCTGAGGAAATGAACAGAATATTCATTAACATCAAACTTGACCGTGAGGAGAGACCGGACATAGACAGAATTTACATGGCTGCCCTGCAGGCTATGACTGGCTCTGGAGGCTGGCCTATGTCTATGTTTCTTAATCATGAGCTGAAACCATTTTACGGAGCAACATACATTCCTCCTTATCCGAAACACGGAATACCCGGTTTTATAAACGTAATCAGGGGAATTGAGGAAGCATGGAGATTGAGAAGAAACGAAATAAACAACACCGGTGATAAAATAATAAAGTATATAGGAGAAGTTTCAGAAAATAAATTTGAGGATGCTGAACTCACTGAAGAAATTCTCAGCTCAGCACTGAATCAGTTCAGAAATTCATTTGATGAAGAATACGGCGGTTTCGGCTCAGCTCCTAAATTCCCCAGACCTCCGGGCATCAATTTCCTTTTAAGGGTTGCTTACAGATATAACGATAAAGAATCCCTAGACATGGCATTCAAAACCCTCAATCAGATGATCAGAGGTGGCATATACGATCACATCGGCGGCGGATTTCACAGATATTCAGTTGACAGATACTGGCATGTGCCTCACTTTGAAAAGATGCTTTACGACCAGGCTCAGTTATGCGTGAATTACACTGAAGCTTTTCAGCTTACAGCAAACAGGAACTTTGAGGAAACTGTAAAGGAAACTCTGGACTACGTAAAAAGAGTACTTACTTCACCTGATGGCGGATTCTATTCAGCAGAAGATGCAGAGTCTGCAGTAAGTTCCACGCAGCCTGATAAAAAATCCGAAGGTGCCTTTTACGTCTGGACAAAAAATGAGATAGATGAGGCATTGGGAGACTACTCTGAGATTTTCTGCTTTCACTATGGAGTTGATGAATATGGGAATGTAAGAAGCTCCAGTGATCCACATGGAGTCTTAAGAGGGAAAAATGTTCTTTATGTTCCAGGAAGCCTAAAAACAACTTCTGAAAAATTTTCTCTTTCAGAAAAAGAAACTTTATCAATACTTACTGAGTGCAGGAGGAAATTGTTTCTGAAAAGAGAAAAAAGACCACGCCCTCATCTTGATGATAAAGTGCTTACAAACTGGAACGCCCTGATGATAAGTGCCTTCAGTAAGGCATATCAGGTTTTCGGAGATAAAGACTACCTGAATACAGCGGTAAAAGCTGCTGAATTTGTCATTAATCATCTTATAAAGGATGACCAGCTCTATCACAGATACAGGGACGGTGATGTTGATGTAAAAGGCTTACTTGAGGATTACGCATTCTTTGTAAACAGCCTG
>JAOADS010000040.1 GCA_026417195.1 Ignavibacteria bacterium
GCGTCAGATGTGTATAAGAGACAGCTGGTACACAGGTCCTCTCACAACTGTGTTTAACCAGACAAACGTTAATCTTATTGCCACTAGCGGAAATTTCGTTTCCATAACTCTTGATAATCCTTTTTTTTATGATCCGACGAAAAGTCTTGTTGTGGAAATAGAACAATGTGGATATTCAGGTACGGGATTTAATGTTTTTACCACTACCACAAGCGGACAGAAAAGAAATACCAGCACAACTGCATCGGTACCCTGTCCTCATCCGTGGTTAAATACCGGTGCATTTATGACTCACACGGGAATTGATATAACACCAATAACAAATCCATTTTCTCTTTGCAGAAATTCTATAAACAAACCCATTTTGGATTTTACTGCAATCAGGGATACGATTTCAGTAACCATAGGGTCAAATAAGGTTGTTACCGACCTTGTAGTCAGGATTGATACTGTGTTACATTCATGGGACAGCGATCTGAGTTTTTATATCACGAAGGGTTCAGCAAGCACGAAGTTCATAAACAGGGTAGGCGGTTCAGGTGATAATTTTATCGGAACAAATATCAAGGATTCTGCTGCATTATGCCAGATCGGTTCAACTGGTTGTAACACAGCTCCGTTTACAGGTACTTACAGACCTTCAGTAGGTGGTTCATTTGCCGGATTTATCAACCAGCCTGTAAATGGCAACTGGATACTTACGATAACTGATACTGTGGGCGGCGATACCGGACAACTGAGGGCATGGTGTCTGGTTATAAGATGGCAGGATATAACAAGCGGACAAAGCGGAACCACTGAGTTACCGTCTTATTACGAACTGAAGCAGAACTATCCGAATCCTTTTAATCCTTCAACAACTATAAAATTCTCAATACCAAAAGGAGAGAATGTTAAGTTAACAGTATTTGATATGCTTGGACAGGAAGTGAAGGTTTTAGTAAATGAGTTTCGAAGTGCAGGAGTATATGAGATTAATTTTGATGCTTCTTTATTTTCTTCAGGTGTATATTTCTACAAGATTGAGACAGAAGGCTTCACCGATACAAAGAAGATGCTACTTGTGAAGTAATTTTAGAATATTTAGATTTAAAGCTCGGTAATTCTCAAAAAAATACCGGGCTTTTTTATTGTAATTATATAAGGCAGGAATTACACTGATTTAGATTATCAAAATAATTATCTTTGTGAAAAGCCCACGTAGCTCAGCAGGATAGTGCAACGGTTTCCTAAACCGCAGGTCAGGCGTTCGAATCGCCTCGTGGGTACAAACTATTATTTATTATTTATTAAATCATCTAATAAATCCAGAGTTGCAGTAATTACCGGAGGTGCAAGACGGCTAGGAAGACAGATAACCTATTTCTTAGCCAGAAGTAATTACTCCGTAGCTGTTATTTATAATTCCTCAGATAAAAAGGAAGTTACTTTAACTCAGAAATATCTGAATTCATTAGGTACAGAATATGAGTTCTATAGGTGTGATTTAAGAAATTTAGTTAAAACTAAAGAATTAGTCAGAAAAATAGGGAAAAGGTTCAGAAAAATTGATATTTTGATTAACAATGCCGGAGTTATTAATAAAACTGATTTTTTAAAAATCACACCTGAGCTTTTTGAAAATACTATTTCAGTTAATCTGAAAGCACCACTGTTTATGTCACAGTTTTGTTATAAATATCTTCTTAAATCAGATGAGCCTCAGATAATAAATATAGCATCTATAGGAGGGTTAATGAACTGGAGTGGTTTCATACCTTACAGTATATCTAAAGCAGGATTAATCAAATTAACATATCTTTTAGCAAGAAGACTTGCACCTCATATCAGGGTAAATGCAATTGCACCTGGTACTATAGTAATCAGGGGAGAAGAGAGATTAAGCCCTTCAAAGATTAAGCCAGAAAAAATTCCTCTGAATAGATATGGAGAAGCTGAAGATATTATAGAAGCTTTGAAATTTATAATTGACTGCAAATATCTTACCGGTCAGGTCATTTCTGTTGATGGAGGAAGAAGTATTAATATATAGATATGAAGAAAAGTTTTAGGCAATTGATGAAGGCTTATAGAGATGAGGAGTTTTTAAGCAGCCCCTCTGCACGTTCAATCAGAATACTTGCTGAATATCTTGAACCTCAGATG
This sequence comes from Ignavibacteria bacterium, assembly GCA_026417195.1. Classification (GTDB taxonomy): domain Bacteria; phylum Bacteroidota; class Ignavibacteria; order Tepidaquicellales; family OLB5; genus JAOADS01. Next base: position 2,146 of record JAOADS010000040.1, read on the forward strand.
CGTTTCAGAAAATATGAAGTAAAGGACACGATTGTTTTCTACGGTTCAGCCAGAATACTCTCAAGGAAAGAAGCCTTAAATAAGGTAAGGAAACTTAAAAAACTCAGAAGACCTTCTTCTCTGAAAATGATTGATGCTCAGACTGAACTTGAAATGTCAAGATACTATGAAGATACAGTTAAACTTTCAAGACTCTTAACTGAATGGTCTATGAAGCAAGAGCCGGGAAATCGTTTTGTTATATGTTCTGGCGGCGGTTCGGGCATTATGGAAGCAGCTAATAAAGGTGCAAAGCTTGCAGGAGGGAAATCAATAGGTTTAAATATAAGTTTGCCATATGAGCAGGCTCCAAATAAATATATTACACCAGAACTGAATTTTGAATTTCATTACTTTTTTATGAGAAAGTTCTGGTTTGCTTACCTTGCGAAAGCACTTGTTATTATGCCGGGTGGATACGGAACGCTTGATGAACTTTTTGAGCTCCTTACATTGGTTCAGACCGGCAAGATCAAAAAGAAAATGCCCATTGTTATTTATGATAGGGAATTTTGGGATAAAATCCTAAACTTAGAAGAGCTTGCAAGGAAGAAATTGATCAGTAAGGAAGACTTAAAACTTTACTTTATAGCAGAATCTGTTAATGAAGCTTTTGATTACTTAAAATGTGAATTAAGTAAACATTATTTACAGAAACCATTAAGCTTGTTTAATTCAAGGATATTATGATAATAAGTATGACAGGTTACGGAAGAGCTTCAGCACAATCCGGCAAGCTTAAAATGACTGCTGAAGTTAGAGGTATAAACAGTAAATATCTCGAAATATCTGTTAAACTTCCTCAGCTTTTTGCAGAGAGGGAACAGGAATTAAGACAATTTATTTCAGGTAAGATGAGCAGAGGCAAAGTTTCTGTTTCTTTCTCACTTGATGGAAACGGCGAAGATTTATCTACGCTTAAAATAAAACCTGAGATAGTAAGACGTTATGCAAGACTCATTCGTTCAGTTATGAAAGAGGCTGGAATAAAAGAAAAACTTAAAGCTGAACATCTTCTGAATTTTACAGACTTATTTAAAAGAGAAGATCAGAAATCTTATGAGAAATATTGGAATAAGGCTATGGTTATCATTATGAAGGCTTTTAATAATTTTCAGATGATGAGATTACGGGAAGGAAGAGTACTTCAAAAAGATATACTTAAAAGACTTTCCTATATTGATTCCAAATTAAAGAAAACAGAATTAATTTCAAAGAGAAGTTTGCAAGATACAAAAAACAATATTGCTTCAAAAGTCTCAAAACTTACTGAAGAGTTGGGAATTTCAGTAGATAAGGGCAGACTTGAATATGAGCTTGTTATGATTTCTGACAGGCTTGATGTAACAGAGGAAGTTACCAGAACATTGTCACATCTTGATTACTTCAGAAAATCTATCAAGTCTAAAGAACCTTCTGGCAGAAAGCTTAACTTTCTGGTTCAGGAAATTAACAGGGAAATAAATACAATAGCTTCAAAGTCTTCCAATTCGAAGATTTCACAATTTGTAGTTGAGATGAAGGAGGAACTAGAAAAAATTAAAGAACAGTTGCAGAATATTGAGTAAGTTCTGGAAAAAGATTTGTATTTTTAGCTCTGCTTTATAATGCGATATTTGTTATATGATTTTTGTAATTAGTGCTCCGAGCGGAGCTGGAAAGACTACAATAATCAAAGAGTTATTCAGAAATATTCCAGACCTGAGGTTTTCTGTTTCAGCGACTACGAGAAAGAAACGTCCGGATGAGCAAGAAGGTGAAGATTATTATTTTATCACGAGAGAAGAGTTTAATGAGATGATAGATAAAGGTGAATTCATAGAATGGGAAGAAGTTCACGGAAATCTGTACGGAACTTTGAAGAAAAAAATTGAGCCATTTGTTTCAGGAAATGAGAAGTTAGTCCTTGATGTTGATGTCAAGGGAGCTTTATCCATTAAAAAAGTTTTCCCTGATGCCGTAATGATTTTCATAAAGGTACCTGATGAAGAACTTATATCTCGTCTCAGGGATCGCAATACGGAGTCGGAAGCAGAACTTTCAAAGAGAATTATGAGAATCAAGGAAGAGCAGAAATTAAGTTCTGAATTTGATTTCGTTATAGAAAACAGAAATTCTTCAGCAGGACCTGAAGAAGCAGTGAAAAAAATAAAGGAAATAATCCAAAACTATAATAAAGGAGGTAATAATGCCAATAGTTCCACTTGAAATTGAAGAACTTGAATCAAAAGCAGGAAACATTTATGAGGCTGTCGTAATAGCAGCTAAAAGGGCAAGACAGATTAATGATGAACAGAAACTTGAGTATAATCAGAGGATAGAACCTCTTATGAAAACTTCTGATGAAGATTCAGATGAGGTGGTAAGCAAAGATAAAATGAACATCAGTATGGATTTTGAGAAGAGAATAAAACCAACTGAACAGGCTTTGAACGAACTACTGAACGATAAATTAGAATTCAGATTAAGAAGCGAGTCTGATGAATAAAAAAAATGAACTTCAATGAGTGGAGTTCATCAGAAAAAAATCCTTTTAGGTATATGCGGCGGAATAGCTGCATATAAAAGCTGTGAACTTGTAAGACTTTTCAGGAAAAACGGGGCAGAAGTCAGGGTAATAGCTACCCCTTCTGCCCTTAAATTTGTCTCACCTGTTACTTTGTCGGTCCTTTCGGGAAATGAGGTTATGGTGAATATGTTCCCAGAAAATATTAATTCAGATGACCTTATAAAAACCGAGACATCTCACATATATTCAGGAATATGGGGAGATATCTTTCTCATAGCTCCTGCAACAGCCAATACTATTGCAAAAATTGCCTGTGGAATAAGTGATAATCTTCTTACCGCAACTGTTGTGAGTTCCAGATGTCCTGTTATAGTTTGTCCTGCTATGGACGAGGATATGTATGTGAACGAAATTACTTTACGTAACCTGTCTGTTCTCAAAGAGTCTGGATATGTTGTTATAGATCCGGAAAAAGGAGAGCTTGCCAGTGGTCTTTACGGGGTCGGAAGGTTACCTGAACCAGAGAAAATTTATAAATTTGTATCTGACTATCTTGAGCATGGTTTCAGAGATTTTATGAATAGAAAATTTCTTATTACCGCAGGTCCTACCTATGAACCAATAGACGAAGTAAGATTTATAGGAAATTATTCATCAGGCAGGATGGGTTTCAGTCTGGCAAAGGCTGCAGTTGACAGGGGAGCTGAAGTAACTCTTATATCTGGTCCAGTTAATCTGCATACACCAAGAAAGGTTAATAGAATAAATGTTAAGACTGCAGATGAAATGTTAAGTGCCGTGAAACAGAACATAAATGATAAGGATTACGTAATAATGTCAGCAGCTGTTTCAGACTTTAAACCTACAGAATTTTACAGTGGTAAGATCAAAAAAAATCATCATTCTAATCTTACAATAAATACAGAACCAACCCCGGATATACTGGATTTTCTAGGAAAACATAAATCAGGATTTAAATTAATAGGTTTTGCGCTTGAGACTGAGAATGAATATGAAAATGCCAAACAGAAATTAATCAATAAAAACCTTGATATAATAGTTGTAAACAATCCCAGAGTTCAGGGAGCTGGTTTCGGAACAGATACTAATGTGATTACCATCATAGATAAAAACCTTAATGAAAAGAAATTTCCAAGTTTCTCAAAATATGATGCATCGTGGGAAATTTTAAATTCACTTAAAACTATCTGATGCAGAAAAACATAGATAAAATAATTTCTGAAACAGAGAAATATATCAAAGACACATTAGCTTTACACAATCCGGGGTTTCTTCTTGAGAAGGAAAAAATTCCTGCCAAAAGAGTTTCTTCAGTCAAATCAGTTTCTCACAAAAAATTTCAGGATAAAGCTACAGTTGTGGAAATGGATATTTTCGGAAATGTTGTTGTTAAACGTGAATCATGGGAATTTGCCGAATCTCTTGATGAGCTGAACTCGATGATCTGTAACTGTAAAAAATGTCCTTTGGGTGAAACGCGAACTAATTTTGTATTTGGTGTTGGTAATCCTATGGCTGATATAGTCCTTATCGGTGAAGCTCCCGGTGCAGAAGAAGATGCTCAGGGAGAACCTTTTGTAGGAAGGGCTGGTCAGCTTCTCAATAAGATACTTGAGGCAACCGGATTCAGCCGTGAGGAAGTTTATATAATGAACATACTTAAATGCCGTCCCCCGGGTAACAGAAATCCTCTGCCTGAGGAAGTTGAAAAATGCAGACCTTATCTTGAAAAGCAGCTTAAACTTATAAATCCAAAGCTGATTCTTATGTTAGGGAAAGTTGCAGCTGATGCACTTCTTAAAACCCGAGAGCCATTACATAAAATCAGAGGCAAAATTCTGAACTACAAAGAGTGGAAAGTTATGGTAACTTTTCATCCTGCTGCTCTATTGAGGAATCCGCACTGGAAAAGACCAGCCTGGGAAGATATGCAGAAATTCAGGGATTACTATAAAACCCTGATTTCATAATTTTTTCCAAACAGTTGATGTCTGAACAAGATTATGTTTTTGATTTTTTAAAATTGAAGATATATATTAGATAAAAGCTTATCTGATAAATTTTGTTCAATTGTTGTTAATAGCTGTTCATAAGTCATAAATGGCAAAAAATAAAATCCATAATCTTAAATTAACTTCACAAAATGAAGTTCACGGAGGCAGGATACCTCCGCACAGCAGGGAGCTTGAACAGGCTGTATTAGGAACAATTATAATGAATAACTCTCTGATTGATAATGTTGCTGAAATATTAAAACCGGAGCATTTTTATCTTGAGTCTTCAAAAATCATATATAGTTCAATCATAGACCTTTGGCAGAAAAAAAGTCCGGTTGATCTTCTCACTTTGACAGAGAATTTGCGGGTAAGAAATGAACTTGAGTCTGCCGGAGGCGTCGCTTATCTAGCTGAGCTTACACATTATTACGGTACTATGGAAAGTGTTGTGAAATGGTGTGAGGATATTTTGAATTACTGGATAAGAAGGGAATTAATCAGGCTTACATATTCCGTTACAGAAAAATCATATGAAGTTGGCGATGATATAAGGGATATATTGGACGAGACAGAGAGGAACATTCTTGATATTACTGGTTATCTTCAGAGGAAAAACTATGTGAATCTGAAAGATATGATCAATGATACTATGTCATATGTGGAAGATTTACACGAAAGAAATTTAAAAGGGACTACACTTTTCGGTGTCCCATCTGGCTATAAAGAACTTGATAAACTGACGGGTGGTTTTCAGAACTCAGAACTTATAGTAATAGCAGGCAGACCATCACACGGTAAAACTGCTCTTGCTCTGAATTTCGCCAGAAATGCAGCGGTTGACCATAAAAAGAACATTGGAATTTTTTCAATAGAGATGTCACTTCAGGAAATCGCTATGAGATTTATCTGCCTTGAGTCAAGAGTTGATCTTGCTAAATTAAAGACTGGTTCCCTTCCTGAAAGTGACTGGCAGAAAATATCAAAAAATACGCCTAAACTTGTAAGTAAAAATCTCAATATACTTGTAGATGATTCATCTCCTCTTGATATTCTGGAGCTGAGATCCAAAGCCAGAAGGATGAAGTATCAACATAACGTTGATATGATAATTATAGATTACCTTCAGCTTATGGATGTGAAACAAAGAGGTATGGAAAGACACCTTGAAATAGCTCAGATAACCAGGGGATTGAAACAACTCGCAAAGGAACTTAATATACCGGTAATTGCACTTTCTCAATTAAGCCGCAAGGTTGAGGACAGAGCCGGCAAGGAAAAAAGACCTCAGTTATCTGATCTTCGTGAATCAGGAGCAATTGAGCAGGATGCAGATGTTGTCATATTCATAAACCGACCTGAAGTGTATATGAGCAAAGATGATCCTAAATATTCTGATTATCATGGTCTGGCTGAAGTTATAGTTGGTAAACAAAGAAACGGTCCGATAGGTATGGCTAAACTTACATTCATCCACAGCTACACTAAATTTGAAAACAGGGCTCCAGAGCCGGAATTTCACATCACTGAACCATTTTAATTTATGATCACCAGGAGAAATTTCATTAAGGCATCCGGTTTAACTTCGTTATATTTAACAATCTTATCCAGTCCTTTCAAATCTGTATTTGCCTTAGATGATTATGATGAGGTTCTGTGCAGAAAGAAGTTTAAGATTTTTATTGATTCGGGCCTGAAGGATCTGCCGGCAGGTATGGCTATGGTTGAAATTGGGAAATCATTCATAGGAACAGACTATGAAGGAGGAACTCTGGACAAAGAAATGAAAGAAAGACTCGTTGTGAACCTGACCGGGCTGGACTGTGTTACTTTTGTGGAGAATTGTCTTGTTTTCACAAGATGTCTTAAAAACGGTAAAACTACCTTTGATGACTATAAAACGGAACTTCAGAAAGTAAGATACAGAAACGGAGTTATAGACGGATACTCAAGCCGTTTACATTATTTCTGTGACTGGATATATGATAATGAGAACAAAGGGATTTTGAAGGATATTACCAGGGAACTTGGAGGTGTAGTATATGACAAGGAAATTAACTTCATGTCTTCCAATCCTAAATACTATAAACAGTTAAGTGATAAATCAGAGCTTGAGAAGATAAAAGTCGTAGAAGAAAGTATTAATTCAAGGACACATTACTATATTCCAAGAAAAAACATTTCCGGAATATATGAGAAACTGAAAAGCGGAGATATAATAGCGACAACAACCAGCATATCAGGACTTGATGTAACTCATACGGGACTTATAGTCAAGGAAGATAGCAAGGTTTATTTTCTTCATGCCTCCTCGAAAAGTAAAAAGGTTGTAATCTCTTCCAACGAACTTGAGGATTATGTTGCAGAAGACAGTAAGAAAACAGGAATTATTGTTTCAAGACCTGAAGAACCCTGAGGATTACTTTCTGCAAATTACCACAGCACATCCGTAATCCTTTGTGTGCGAGATGCTGATTTCAAATTTCAGTTTTGAATACTGATTTTCAACAGTGTGTCTGATGTATGGTTTTCCTCTTTCATCGTTTAAGATTTCTATATCTTTCCATCTGAAGTTTCCTGAAATACCTGTCCCGATTGCCTTACTGTAAGCTTCCTTTGATGCGAATCTACCTGCGAAATGTACTTCAGGGTCCGGAAATTTTTTACAGTAATTTATTTCATTTTCGGTGAGTATTCTCTGATAGAAACGGTCGCCGTATTTTTCTATCAGTGATTTTATTCTTTTGACTTCAATTATATCAATTCCTATTCCTTCAGCCATTTTCTTTTTTTACTATTTCAATTATTTCAGATACATCGTTTATTTCGTAATCTGCATCATGAACTTCAGTATTGAAAGTGTCTCCGTATCTTGCAAAAGCAGTTTTCATACCAACTGATTTCGCACCTACAACGTCCCGTTCAGCCCAGTCTCCTATCATTAATGCGTTTTCAGCCTTAACTCCAAGCCTTTCAAGTAAGAGATTAAAAGGAACAGGTGAGGGTTTCCTTTCTCCTGAGTCGTCAAAAGTAACTATAGCATCAAATATGTGATGAAGACCGATGTAAGATAACCTTAACCACGCTTCCCTTGACGGTGCATCTGATACTACACCCAGTTTAATTCCCATTTTGATAAGCTGAATTAAAGTCGGGATTACCTTCGGATATGTGTTTAATTCTGCTTCCCTTGCAGTACGGTATGCAACTATGGCAGCAGAGAGAATTTTGTAATCAACTTTTCCTAAGAAATATTGAAGGAGATTATCAAATACCTGCTGATACTCTATTCCTTTCTCATTGTATATTTCATCTATTTTTTCTCTTATCAGTGTATCCGGATAGTCAAGACCAGAGTCAATCATAGCCTTGATTGCAGCCTCAACGGCATTATGTTTCATTCTCATGAAGTCAACGAGTGTGTTGTCAAGGTCAAATATAACTGCTTTTATCATAGTGCAAAATTATCAATTTTATCTTAAGTTTAAATGACAATTTTAACCGGATTGAAGACTGAAAAGTTATACCAAATAAAAATCCCCGTCTTATGCAGGACGGAGATTTAGCGAAGAAAAAATTTTTCAATTGCTAACCATTAGATTCCCGAATTCGCGGGAATGACATCTGTTTAAAAAGTTCGGGAATGACAGGTAATGTTGTCATGCCAGGATCCTCAATACATTCAGGGCAGACGTAGAATATCAACACTATTATTCTCATGCCCGCCGGAGGAGGGCTGCCCCCATATGAAAAACAGCTGTTAAGTGAAAAACTGAGCTTGCGTTAAGAAAATTCGGACTGTCTGAGCCCCGATTACATCGTGGCGAGTTTCCGGATTTTTAGCAAGTAAGGTTTTGAACAGGCTGTTTTTGCCGTTTTCTTGGATTTTCTTTTGGGCAAGCAAAAGAGGAACAAAAGAACCACTATTAGATTCCCGCAGGAGTTCACCCCCTTACAAAAGTGGCGGGAATGACGATTAACATAAATGGCTGGAATAAATACCGTTCTTACTTAATTTTTTCGTCATTTAATTGCTTAATTAAAACTATATTTGAATAATAGAAAATGCGAGTACTAAAGAAAATAGCTATACTGACAGGAGTTTTTGTTGTATTTGTTTTACTTATGAATTTTGTAGTGATGCCTTGGTATGTAAGACATAATACACTTGTTCAGGTGCCTGATGTAAGAGGTTTGAGCTTTGAAGATGCCAAAAAGAAACTTGATGAAGCCGGACTTGAAGGTTTGCAGGGAGATATCAGATACGATCCTGCAAAAAGCATAGGAACTGTAATTGACCAGCTTCCGCCTCCGGGACAAGTGGTGAAAGACAGCAGGAGGATTTATCTTATAGTCAGCGGCGGAGAACAGCTCTATGATGTGCCGAATCTTGTAGGACGTTCTCTGAGAGAGGCAAAATTTATGTTAAGTCAGAGAAACCTCGGAGCTCAGGAAGTCGAATATAAACCTTCGGTTCAGTATCCGGCCGGAACAGTTCTGGCACAGTTAGAACAGCCGGGTATGAAAGTTAAAAAAGGGACACTTGTCGGACTTATAATCTCTGCAGGCATGAGCGAAGGTGATATCAGGGTACCGGATCTTACAGGTAAAAATATAGAAGAGGCTAAAAGGATACTTTTGCAGTTCAAACTTTCATTGGGTAAAATAAGCTACCAGCCTTCACAGTTAGTTCCTCTTAATTCAGTCATAGATCAGTATCCTAAGGCAAATACGATGGCAAAGGAAAATCAGAAGATTGACTTATTTGTAAACAGGGAACAGAAGAAGAAAATAATAATTGAGGGAGAAGAAGACGGAATAAAAGAAAAGGAAGTGCCTATGGATGACCTTGATGATAATATAGAAGGGAAACCCAAACAAAAGGAAGATAAACCCAAACAGGAAGACAAACCCAAACAAAAGGAAGATCAGCCTAAGCCTAAGGATAAAGACAGAAAAGAAGATAGGAAAGATGACAGGAAATCAAATCCTCAGAAAGAGAAAGACAAAAAAGATAATCAGAAGAGTACTGACGGAGGGACGAATTTCTGATGAAACCTTTGTTTGCTCCGTCAATTTTATCAGCTGATTTTGCCGCTCTGAGAGATGAAATACGGCTTGTTGAAAGTGCCGGGGCGGATATTCTTCACCTTGACGTGATGGACGGACATTTTGTTCCAAACATAACTTTCGGACCAAAGTTTGTTAAAGATATAAACCGTATAACAGAACTGCCTCTTGATGTTCATCTTATGATCAGTGAACCGGAGAAATACATAGAGAAATTCGCTGAAGCAGGAGCAGACTGGATTTCTGTTCATTATGAAGCTACTGATCACCTTCATAAATTAGTTAGTCAGATTAAGAACTGTAACTGCAAGGCTGGCGTTGTCATTAATCCAGCTACTTCAGTTGATCTGCTTGACGAGATTCTTCCTTATACTGATTTTGTTTTGATAATGTCTGTTAATCCGGGATTCGGGGGACAGGAGTTTATACCTACTTCGCTTGACAAAGCAAGAAGACTTAGTGAAATGATAAGGAAATCTAACCTGAATACCTTTATTGAAATGGACGGAGGAATAGGTCCGGAGAATATATCGAAGATCAGGAATTCAGGTGTCAGCGTTTTTGTTGCAGGTAACTCCGTGTTCTGTGCAGATGATCCTGCGGAGGCTGTCAAAAAAATGAAATCCCTGATAACAGCGTAATATGAGATCATGTTTTACATTCGGGGAAACCAGAGATGTTGAAAGCGGAATCATCAGCAGCGGTGTACCTTCACTTCTGCTTATGGAAAATGCAGGTGCTAACTTCTCTTTTGTTTTAAAAAAGATTTTCCCCGACCTGAATGAATTCAAAATCTTCATAGTAACAGGTAAAGGTAACAATGCTGGCGATGGTTTTGTTATTGCAAGGCATCTGCTGATTGACGGATATGATGTCAGTCTGATAATGTTATGTGATTCATCAGAATTAAAAGGAGATGTGAAGGTTAATTTCGATTTGCTGATTAAACTTGGATTCTCAGGGCTTTCCTTTTCTTCTTTCGGTGATGTTAACAATTATAAAAAATTTATATTAATTGATGCTGTTCTCGGAACTGGTCTCAGCGGAAGTCCTCAGGGAATATTTGCTGAAGCGATTGTTAATATCAACAAACTAAGGGCATCAAAAAGAAAGTCAAGGGTTGTTTCCGTTGATGTGCCTTCAGGCTTGGCAGCTGATTCGGATATCTGCGTGAATGCTGACTTTACAATTACCATGGGCTGTGAAAAGGCAGAATTGCTTTTCGGTAAAGGAAAAGAAAGTACGGGAGAGGTTCATATTGCAGATATAGGAATCGGTAGTGAAGTCTTCAACAAAATGAACAGTTTCGGAAAATTTATCCCGGATATGAAAGACATAAATGCACTTTTCCCGAGAAGGAAGAAAAGTTCATATAAATATTCAAATGGCAAGGCTTTGATCATAGGTGGTTCCAGAAATCTTTCAGGTGCTCTCATTATGAGCTCGCTCGCAGCATTGCGGACAGGTTGCGGCGCTGTTATAAGTGCTTATCCGGAGTCAGTGTCATCACATCTTGGGAGGAAGCTATATGAGGCAATTAAACTTCCTCTGAATGAAACAACGGATGGTTCTCTTTCTGCTGATTCTTATGATAAACTTATCAGTCAGATAGATAATTCAGATGCTGTGCTTATC
>JAOADS010000041.1 GCA_026417195.1 Ignavibacteria bacterium
TATTGAACTTATCATCTGTATTACCGAGGGTATTCCTGTAAGGGATATGATCGAAGTGCGCCGCGTTATGAAAAACAGTAAAAAAAGTCGTTTAATTGGACCGAATTGCCCCGGAGTGATCACTCCAGGAGAATGTAAGATAGGTATTATGCCCGGATTCATTCATAAAAAAGGAAGAGTCGGGCTTATTTCAAGAAGCGGGACCCTGACTTATGAAGCAGTTGCACAGCTTACGGAACTCGGGCTTGGTCAGTCAACTTGTATAGGTATCGGCGGGGATCCGGTCATAGGTACAAGTTTTACAGATGCTATGAAGTTATTCAACGAAGATAAAGATACAGATGCTGTCGTTATGATCGGAGAAATAGGCGGCAGCGCTGAGGAAGAATGTGCCGAATATGTGCGGAAATATGTAAAAAAACCAGTAATAGGTTTCATAGCCGGAAGGACAGCACCTCCGGGAAGAAGAATGGGGCATGCCGGAGCAATTATAGCAGGTGGAAAAGGAACTGCTGAAGATAAGATAAAAGCTATGAAGAAGGCTGGAATTATAGTTGCTCCTTCACCGGCTGAGATCGGTATCTCGGTAAAAAAGGCATTGGACAGATTAAACTCAAAAGGCAGAACTGCAAAATCTGTCAAGATAAAAAAATCAGCCAAGAAAAAAGCAAGTAAGAAAATCAGAAAACGTAAATGAATTACACAATAATAAGAATTTCCAATGCGAAGTTTTATGCTCATCACGGAGTTCTTGATGCAGAAAGGACCAGCGGAGGACTTTTTGAAATAGATGCTGAGATGACATGTGATGTTACGGAAGCTGAGTCTGAAGATAATCTCAAGAAAACGCTTGACTATGAAAAGGCATATAAATTTATCAGAGATACTGTCTCTGAAAAAAAGTTTTATCTTATAGAAGCACTTGCTTATAACATTGCCGTTAAGATAATTGAAAACTTCAGTGTAGTTCAGAAGGTTACTATTAAGGTCAGGAAACCTTCACCTCCGCTGGGAGGACTTGTTGATTATGTTGAAGTTGAACATTCTGAATACCGGCACAGTTAAAAACTGAAATTGATTCACAAAACAATTCTTGGTTTAGGTTCAAATAAAGGAAACCGTCTTTTAAGTCTCAGGAAAGCTCTGCATATATTATCATCTGACTGGAATCTTAATCTGCTGAAAGTATCGTCTATTTATGAATCTGAACCATGGGGTGAAAAGGATCAGAGAGATTTTCTCAACTGTGTTGCAGTTTTTCTTTGCAGGATGAACAGTGAGGAATTATTGAATTTTGTAAAAGATGCTGAGATAATGGCAGGGAGGACAGTTTTTGAGAAATGGAAGGAGCGTGAAATAGACATTGATATACTTTTTTTCGGCAATTTGATCATAAAGAAGAAAAATCTCAGGATACCTCATCCGCATCTTACAGAAAGAAATTTTGTTCTTGAACCGCTCTGTGAGATTATTCCAGATCTTGTTCACCCTGAAAATAAAAGATCTGTTTATTATCTTAAGCTTAATTCAAAAGATAAATCTAAAGTGAAAGTTATTAACAGGAATTGGATAATCTGAGATCAAATATTAATTACATAGCAGTTGAAGGTGTTATCGGAGCTGGCAAAACAACACTTGCTGAAATGCTTGCTTCAAGATTAAATGCGAAACTTATACTTGAAAAGTTTGAAGTAAACCCTTTTCTAAAAAAATTTTACAGTAATCCTCAGGAATATGCATTCAGAACACAGATTTTTTTTCTTCTTGAAAGATATACACAGCTCATCCAGCTTCATCAGAAGGAACTGTTTGAAAGCTATATAGTCAGTGACTATATATTTGAAAAAGATAAAATATTCGCATATATGAATCTTAGCGACGAGGAACTGAATATTTATGAAAAAGTAGCTGAGACTCTTGAAAAAAATATAATCACTCCAGATCTGGTTATATATCTTCAGTCATCGACAGAAAGACTTATAAAAAATATAAGACAGAGAAACAGGGAAATTGAGAGGGACATTACTGAGAACTATATTGAGAACCTTAATGAAGCCTATAATTATTTCTTTTCACGGTACAAATCATCTCATGTTATTATCGTGAATTGTGACGAGATTGATTTCGTTAATAATTCCTCTGATTTTGATAATCTGTTTAATGAAATTTTCTCACCGGATCTACCCGCTGTTAAATATTATAATCCAGCTCTCAGAAAAACTGCTCAGTAATAATTATGTTAAGGTACGTATTAATAGCAATAATAATCTACCTGATTTATTCAATTGTAAAGGCTTTTATAGGCAGAAAAAACATTAAGAACCGTTCAGTGAAAACTAATAAATATGATGAAAGGGAAATTACGGATGCTGAGTTCAGGGAAGTAAAGCCGGACGAAGATGTTAAAGAGAATTGAAAAATCTCTCAAGCAAATCTTCCTTAAAATATTTAAAATTTTTATTCCTCAAAGCAAGCTCAAACCCGAAACTATAAATCATAATGATATAAAGAAAATTCTTGTAATATTCAGACATAGAATGGGGGACATGGTTTGTACTTTTCCTATGATAAATTCCCTCAGGAAGTTTTATCCGGGTTCAAAGATTATATTACTAACAAACAGCAGTTCACGTTATAATGAATTATTTAATGACACAGGGTATGCAGACATAGTAAAGTATTATGATAAAGGAATTGAAAATTTTTTTTATATAATTAAGGAAATAAAAGATATGGGCATTGATATGGCTATTGTTCCATCACCAGTAGCGTTTTCAGCAACAAATCATCTTGCAGCATACCTGTCCGGAGCGAAGTACAGAGTAGGTGTCAGATCCAGGGATTATGAGAAAAACCCTGCTGAATATCTTTTAAATATCAAAAGTGATTTTTTATGGGATATTAAGAAAGTTCATCAGATTGAACGCAATCTTGATGTAATAAGACAAGCCGGTACAGATGTAACTGAGAAACGGATAAAGCTTAATTTACCATATGAGGCATTTGTTTTTGCAGAGGAATTTTATGCAAAGAATTTTCCAGATTCCAGACGTAAAGTTATAGGTTTCCACCCTGGTGCAAGGAAGGATGCCAATGTCTGGCCCTCTGAAAATTTCGCGGAACTGATATTTCTTATGAATGAGAGATTTAATCCTTATTTCTATATTTCAGAAGGTCCCGAAGATGAAGTTTATATAAGCAGACTTGAGAAAATCATCAAAGAAAAGAATATAAATTATACAAAATATAAAGGAGAATTAATTAATAACTTAGCTGTTATATCAAAACTTTCTTTATTTATTACTAACGATACCGGAATAATGCATCTGGCATCAGGACTTAAAACCCCTCAGATAGCATTATTCGGAGAAACATATGCATGGCAATGGGGGCCGTTAGGTGAAAAAAAGGTGTCAATTCAGTCTGGTAACGGAAAAATAAAAAACATAACACCGGATGTTGTCTATGAAACCTGTTTAACTTTACTATAAGTTTTATTATTAAGAGCCTGTTATATTGTTAAATTCAGAATTTTTTTAAAAAATTTAAATGTCTTGACATTAACTAACTCTAAATATATATTGCTTAAAAAAGAGGAAGAATTTTATAGAAAAATTGTTAAAGGTTATTTAAGTTAGGTTTTATAAAAACTGTAATGCCTTTAACATTTTTCTACGTTTTTATAAAACCGAATGATATTATATCATTATCGGTTTTTTTTATAATAAAAAACAGATTTCTTACATAATGAATACAATAAAAATCCTCTTAACTTTTATATTAACTGCAAATTTATTTTCCCAGAATAAAAAGCAAGTTTCAGAGGATTACGACAGGTCGGGCGATGTTAATGAATCGTTATTTGAGGAGCTTTTCACCGATTACAGGGTAATTTCATCTACAAATACTCACATTGAAATAGAATATATACTTCCACCGGTCTCAAAACAGGAGATTTATTTCAACGGAGAGAGATTACATTTATACATTTTTGCAGGGGGAACATCAAAGGGAATATCATTTTCAGGAACTCCGGATGTCCGCTCAAGAAGTTTTGCCGTATTTGTGCCTTCATTCAGAAATTCTATAGAAGTTTTAGACTATGATGTAAAGGAAATTTCCGGTGTTAATCTTGCACCGATTCCAACACTTAACGTGATAAATCCATCTCAAAGAAGTTTTGAGAATATTTTTTATACCTATCCCAAGAATTCTGATTACAGTCAGAACAAATTCTTTCCCGAAAAGCCAGCTGAGTTTGTTAACATTTCAAGAATAAGAGATCTTCTTGCAGGAAATTTAGTCATATCACCGTTACAGTATAATCCTGTTACAGGCGTGCTTAAAGTATATTCAAGGATAAGAGTAAGGATAAACTTCGGAGATCCCCCGCAGCTACTTTCAAAGCCAAGAACAAGATCAGAGGTATCACTTCTTTCAGGAGCTGCTCTCAATTCAGATTTAGCTTTGGGCTGGACTTTTAATGACCCGGGTTTTAAAACCAGTTCAGTATCAAACAGTGTTCTTGCTTCAGGTAACTGGTATAAAATTGAAATCAGAGATAATGATAATGCTCAGAGTGAAGGAATTTACAGATTAACCAAGAGTTTCATGGAAAGTGCAGGTATAAATTTCTCAGGTGTAGATCCCAGAACTATAAAAATGTACGGTAACGGAGGAGATATGCTTCCGGACAGGATGCATGAACCCAGACCGTCTGATCTGGAGGAAATAGCAATTTACGTAGAAGGTGAAGCTGATGGCTCATTTGATGCACAGGATTTTATTCTTTTCTACGGAAGATCAATCAATAACTGGGCATATGATTCAGTTTCAAATAAATATTATCATTACCTGAATGTCTATTCAAGATCAAACTATTACTGGCTTTGTATAAATAAACCGGGTAACGGGAAGCGTATTCAGCTGGTGAATTCCGAAAACGGAACACCATCCCTTACACCAACTTCATTTACTGAAAAGATTTTTACTGAACCTGAACAGGCAAATCTGATAAATGAAGGGAACGTATGGTTAAGTATCAGAAAAAATCCCGGACAGTCTTTTGAGTGGAACACTACACTTACGGGCATTGAGGCGGGCTCAGACATACTTTACAGAATCAAAATGGCTTCCAGATGTATAAGTCCAAACACAAATTACTTTATCGTGAAGGATGAGTTTTCAAATATGTCTGATTATTTCCTCCCTATGGGGCAGGTATATATCGGTTTCGGCGACTGGATAGCTACCAACATCCCTCCTGCTGAATTTACAATTAATCAGTCTCAGAAAACAAACGGTGAACAGGTGAGACTGAAAGCTACTTACATGGCAACTTCATCAGCTGCTGAAGGATACCTTGACTGGTTTGAAATACAATATAAAAGAAGGTTAAATTCAGTAAACGGAGATTATCTACGTTTCGATTCTCCTGACTATACTGGACTGGTTGAATATAATGTAGGTTCATTCTCAAATTCAAATGTCAGAATATTTGATGCAACAGATCATGCAAATGTTAAATTAATACAACCTTTAAGTGTGTCAGCTTCAAATGTAAGATTTCAGAAAACTGAGACTATAAATAACATTAGCAGGTTTCTCGCTGTCGGCCAAAACGGATATAAAACACCGAATTCCATCTCTCAGCGTATTCCAAACCAGAACTTAAGAGGTATTTCAGAAGGTTTTGATTTTATTATTATTACCCACAGAGATTTCATTCAGTCAGCTGAGAGGCTGAAGTCAAAAAGAGAGAGAAAAGGTATTAATGATCCTGATTACCTAAAATCACTGGTTGTAACAACTGATCAGATTTATAATGAATTCTCCGGAGGAGTATTGGATGCAGTTGCTATAAGGGATTTCATTAAATATGCATATGAGAACTGGAAAAATCCTCCTACTCACGTATGCCTTTTGGGTGACGGCAGTTTCGACTATAAGAATATATTAGGATACAACAGCAACTTTGTTCCGGCCTGGGAGAAATCATCCCCAACAATAAACCAGATTGACGGGCTTACAACAGATGATTTTTATGTTAATGTTACAGGAGAGAATCAGTTAATAGGTAAACCAGATTTAGCTGTAGGGAGAATCCCTGCTTCAAGTCTTCAGGAAGCAATGGAGTATTTAGATAAGGTTGATGCATATGAAAGCGGCAGCAGTAACGGCTACTGGAAGAATAGAATGATGTTTGTTGCAGATGATCAGAGGACAACAGAAGGCTGTGAATTCATACAACATCTTTATCAGATAGAAACGCTTGCTGAGGCACATCTTCCTCAGTACCTTGATAAGATGAAAATATACATAGTTACCTATCCTACAGTTATAACACCTCAGGGCAGAAGAAAGCCTCAGGCAAATCTTGATATAGCGAAATACTGGAACGATGGGGTCATAAATGTTCACTATACCGGCCACGGAAGTCCGGACGTATGGGCACATGAATATATTCTTGAAAAAGATGTGATAATGAGTTTACTTAACAATCAGAACCGTTATCCTTTTGTTACAATAGCAAGCTGTGACATGAGTAAATTTGATAATCCGGCTTCACTCAGCGCCGGAGAATTATTTATGATAACACCTCGCAAAGGTGCAATCGGAACTTTAGCAGCTACCAGACCCGTATTTGCCGAAGGTAATGCGTATCTGATGTATAATATTTTTGATAACTTATATATTCCAAGAGATACGCTTTTATTACAGAAAAGATATGGTGACGGAATTTTCAATACAAAGGTACAGATTAACTATTCTGAAAACGATGCTAAATTCGTGTTGATGGCTGATCCGAGTTTAAGAAATCAACTGCCCCGTTTTCAGTCCCACATTGACAGTATTTCGGGATTATCCGGTGATACAATGAGAGCTTTGAGCAGAATCAAAATCTATGGATCAATATTAAAGCCCGACTCAAGTCAATGGAATGATTATAACGGTAAGATTATGCTAAGAATTTATGATGTTGACAGACAGATTACCTTGCGTGATGAATGCGATATTACACATTCATTCAGGCTTAACGGAGGTGTGATATTCTCCGGAATCCAGACCATTAGGAACGGGAAATGGACAGTTGAATTCATAGTTCCCAGAGATATTTCGTATATGAATCAAAGAGGAAGATTGATTAATTATTTCTTTAACAATCAGTACGACGGAGCTGGAATTAATAGGAATTTTATCGTAGGTGGTATAGATCCGAATGCACCAGTTGATACTGTTGGACCGATAATTAATTTATATCTCAATACTAGGAATTTCCGTTCAGGTGATATTGTAAACGAAAACTTCAGGCTTATTGCGGATCTGTTTGATGAGTCCGGCATAAATACTACCGGTACAATAGGACATAAGCTGGAAGCTATCCTTGATGGCGACGAAAATAATAAGTACGACCTTACAAATTTCTATAACAGCGATAGTTCTTATAAATCCGGTACAATAGAATATGATTTCAGAGGTATTCGGGAAGGTGAGCATACTCTCAAATTAAAAGCTTGGGATACTTATAACAACTCATCTGAAGTTATGGTTAGTTTTGTAGTTAGTTCAACAGGGGAGTTGAAAATTACAAATGTATATAACTACCCCAATCCGTTTAAAGACAATACTGCTTTTACATTCCAGCACAATTATCCCGGTGATATCAACATCAGAATTAAAATTTATACTGTATCTGGGAGACTTATAAAGGAAATAAAACCCGGTTTACCGATATCAGATAAGTTTGTTGTGATTAACTGGGATGGTAAAGACGAAGACGGAGAAACATTAGGTAACGGTATTTATATCTATAAACTAGTAGTAGAAACTTTTGATGGTATATCCGTGACCACAACCGGTAAACTTGCAGTTTTGAAATAACAAAAAACAATAAAAATAAAATATATGGAGGATTTAATTTAATGCAAAAGTCATTTTTAGTTATATCAGCCCTTATGGTTTTATCTCTTACTAAAGTTTATGCCCAGGGTGAGTCTGCAGTACCCTTTTTACTGATTGGTCCTAATTCAAGGAATGCCGGTATGGGAGAAACAGGTACAGGACTGATTAATGATGCTTCAGCGATGTTCTGGAATCCCGCTGGACTTGGCTTTCAGAAAGGAATACAGATTACTATAACACACTCTCCGTGGCTGCCGGGATTAGGGTTGTCTGATTTGTTTTACGACTACCTGAGTGCAAAGTATCACCTTAAGAAATTAAAAGGAACTCTTGGTTTAAGTGTAACATATCTCAACATTGGTAAGATTATTAAAACCGATGAGTTCGGAAATGAAATAGGTGATTATCAGGCTTTCGACGGTGCACTCGCAGTGGGTTACGGAACAAAGGTTACAAAAGATTTATCGGTTGGAGTTGTAACAAGATTTATTTATTCAAAGCTTGCAGTAGGACAGGTTGGCGGTGAACAGGGAACGGGTACCGCTTATAACATGAGTTTTGATTTATCAACTCTCTGGAGACCTTCTAAAACTAAATTTAAATTTATTAATGATAGGTTAGGGATAGGACTTAACATATCCAATATCGGACCTAAGGTTACATATATTGATGACAAGCAGGCTGATCCGCTTCCAACTAATTTAAGGCTTGGAATAGGCTATGATGTTTATAAAAGTGAATATAATAATCTTACGATAGCAGTTGATTTCGCTAAGCTTCTTGTCAAAAGAAGAGAAAACGGCGAGTCTGATCCAGTATACAAGGCAATATTTACCTCTTTCGGAGGAGGTTTTAACAATGTTATGAAATCGATTCAATCATCTGTCGGAGCTGAATACTGGTATGGTAATCCTAAGCTAATAGGCCTGAGAGGCGGATTCTTTTATGAAGATCCAGACAGAGGCAAAAGAAAGTTCATAACTCTTGGTGCAAGTATCAGATATAGCCTCTATGGATTTGATTTCAGCTATATTAACACAATAGAAGAAAATCATCCTCTTGCAAACACTTTGAGGTTTACCTTGTCCGTCAGCTTCGGAGAGCCGGATGATGCACCGAAGAAAAAAGCTGATGAGAAAAGTAAGGAAAAAAGTCCCGAAGGTCCCCAGAAATAATCACCTATATGAATTTTAATCATCCAATAAGGATACTGACAGTATTGCTGTTAGTATCCTTAGCATCTTTCAGCAAAGAAACCGGAAACGATATCTTAAGGAAGATAAGCTTTAGTCATCCGGTGAATTACTTTCCTCAAAGTCCGGATAAGTCAAAGGGTTTTTACCGCAACATGCTTTTTGGCTCTGTACCTGAAACTCTTAACGTTTATGCCATCAGGGTTCAATTTAAACCGGATAACAATAATCAAACCACAGGTGACGGAAGATTTGATCTATCTAATAACTACCCAGATTCAGTGGATGCTCCTCCTCATGACAGTCTTTATTTTGTATATAAACTTGAGTTCCTTAAAAATTATTACTTTAAGGCCTCAAAAGGGAAGTTAGTAATTAATTATTTTCTTCTTCCTACAGTAAGAAATCTTCCAAATGAAATGGAATTCTATTCGCCGAGAAGAAATGAAAATCTAAGAAGGATGGGGCAGTTGTTCTATGACGTATGGAGATCTGCTGACAGTGTGATTGACTTCAGCGGAATAAGTGCTTCCAATTCAGCTTTTATAATTTTTCATGCTGGAGTCGGTAGGGATGTTGATTTAGCTTCACAGGGTATATTTCAGGGTGAACTTGATATTCCTTCAATTTACCTGGGTAATACAACATTAAAGGCTCTGTACGGAGATACAACCCAGGGTTATTACACGAATGAAGGATTGATAATACCTTCCTCATGTATTCTGCCTGAACAACAATGGAGGATAATAAATACTTCCTTCGGCAGCTTCTTTCTGGAACTTGGTATGAACGGAATAGTGGTTGCAACTATAGGCAGTCATCTTGGTTTACCTGATTTATTTGATACACGCACCGGCAGAACAGCTATCGGGAGATTTGGTTTGATGGACGGACAGGCTATTTTCAGCTATCTTGGAGTATTTCCGCCTGAGCCTTCTGCATGGGAAAAGCAATATCTTGGCTGGGCGGAACCGGTAATCATAAATTCCAATGGCACTTATACATCAAAAGCTGCTTCAATTGACTTCAACGGAAATGAATCTGTTTATAAAGTTCTCATAAGTGGCAAAGAATATTTCCTTGTTGAGAACCGCAACCGGGATGCCAGTGGTAACGGACAAACAATTTATTTCGTTCACAACGGGATAAGGGATTCCGTGAGGTTCAATCAGGATGTGTCTGGATTTAACAACTCTGATATATGGAAACTAAAAGGAAGTATAATAAATGTGGATGAACTGGACTGGAGTTTACCCGGCCTGAAAAACGATACTGCTGATTTTCAGGGAGGAATACTCATCTGGCACATAGATGAAAACATAATAGATGCAAATATCACCACCAATACTATTAATGTTAATATTAACCACAGGGGAGTTGATTTAGAGGAAGCCAAAGGTTCTCAGGATATAGGTGTGATCGTGAGAACACCTATAGGTGATATAATAAGCGATGGATTTTTTGTGGATTTCTGGTATAATGGTAATCACTACCGCCCACCTAGCATTTACCGTAATGAATTTACTCCGAACTCAATACCTAATTCAAAGAGTTATTCAAATGTCAATTCAAGAATATGTATCAGTGAGTTCAGTACAATAGATCCTGTGATGACTTTCCGTTTTGAGCTTTGCGGTAGTATAACAAATATAAATACTTTTCCAAAATATGTGGGAAGGGATACAAGTGTAAATGCCCAACCGATAGGTTTTGATCTTAACTCAAACGGATATGATGAGATTTTTATTAATGTCAAAGACAGTCTTTATGGTTTCAGAGATAACGGTAATCCTATAAGGACAGATATCCAGAGCGGATATCTTTATGACAGTTGCTCAGGATTCCAGCCGGCTTACATTAACAGAAACATAGGAGGATTCAGTAATTTCATAGCTGCCGTTTATAAAAACAAAGTTACTCTCCTGAATTTTACAATTGATTCCCTCACAACATTACCAAACGTTTTCAGATATGAATTAAACTCTGAAATTTCCACCCCGATTTTAAATTTACTGGATGACAGCATTGTCATAGGCAGTATCTCCGGNAAGATTTTCAAAACATCACTTAGTGCTGTTAATTTCATATCAGATTCTCTATCACCTAATTCAATAACATCGCTTGCTAAAAATTCCATAAGCTATATTTACTCAGATGTACCAGGAGGACGCTTTACACTTGGTTTGTTCGACAACCAGGTTAGGAAGGTTTATTCTGATAATAACAAACTTTACATAGACGGTAATCCTTTACAGCTTAATCCTTCAGTTTCCAGAATTCACTCATCTCCGGTTTGCGCTGATATAACCAGAAACGGTAATCAGCAAATAATATTTACAGCAGATGATAAGCTCTACGCAGTTAATCAGTTCGGTGTGCCGGCAGATAATTTCCCTTTCAGAATAACCGGAGTAAACAGTATAACTGGAGGTTGTTCTGTAGCTGATATTAACGGAGACGGAATTTATGAAATTATATTCGGTACTGGTGATGGCAGGGTTTATGCATATGGTGTTAACGGAAGAGTAGTTGAAGGTTTTCCTCTCCAGACAGGGGCTCAGATAAAGTCCACTCCGGCTCTGGTTAATTCAGAAGGGAGATTTGGTATAGTAGTTTATTCAACAGATGGATATCTCTACGGTTTCAGGACTCCGTGGGCTTATGATGAATCTAAAATTCTCTGGCGGAATCATTTAAAGGATCGCTTTCACAGTAATTCCAATTTTACTTTATCACAGTCATCAATATCTGGCCCCTGTCTGCCTAAAGAAAAAGTTTATAACTACCCCAATCCAGCTTATGGCAGTTCAACCAACATACGGTATTTCTTAGGTGGCGATGTTTCTTCTGTTAAGGTAAGGATAATGGACCTTTCGGGTGAACTTGTAGCGTTACTAATCGGAACAACAAATAAAGGTTTTGAAAATGAGGTGTCTTGGGACATAAGTAATGTTCAGAGCGGAATTTACATAGCTTTGGTAGAACCTGAAGGCGGATGCTCAGAGAAGGTAATGATTAAGATAGCAGTTGTTAAGTGAGATTCAGTCATTTGGCATTTGCTTAATCTGTAAATTTCTGTTTATAGATATCATTCTGTGAAGGGAAAGAAGCCAGGCTATTGTTGATTCAGCACCCTGGTTCTGGTTAGTCACTGATGCTGTCAACCCATCGAAGCATCCCCCAGTTGTGTAATCGTATAGACTCAGGTGCCTGTCATTATTGCCTAAAAACCAACTGAAAATCAGCCCCGTTCTTAGTGCCCATTGCCTGTTGTTTGTGATTTTGTAAGCCTGCCAGCAGGCATCTATCAGAGCTGGAATTTCTACAGGCTGCTGATCATATTTAGCTTTATTCCCACCTTTTGTCAGCCAGCCATTGTTTCCTATCAGGGAAATCAGATTGTTTTTTTTGTCATATTGTATTTTAAATAACCATTCAAGTGACTCCAATCCTATTGATATATAGGATTTATTTTTTAAAAAGCTTCCCGCCATTAACAATGATTGAGGAAGACGACCATTATTGTAAGTAACAACATTCTCAAACCACTTCCATTTTTGATCAGAGTTTTCTTTATATAATTTAACTAGTCTTTCCGAAAGCGTTTTACAGATATTCTTTATTTCCATAGCTCCGGAAAATTTGTCCAGATACAGAATACAGCCCATGAGAATAAGTGCAAAAGCTCTTGGTGAAGTGAAATTAAGAGACTTTTCTATCGTATTATCAAAGAGGTTTTTAGCTACAGCAAGAATAGGATCTGAAGGAGCATTTTTAATAAGATAACCCAGCACAAATAAGACGTTAGCATTACATTCCTCGGAACCTTGATCTTCAAGCCACTTTCTTTCGTAATTCATGAAGTTCCTGAATAAACCGGTTTTAGGGTTGTAAGCATGTAATATAAAAGATAAATATGTGTTTATAAGTTTGTCTGATTCTGGGCCGTTCAGGATTTTTTTATTTAACAGAGCTAGAAGTAAGGCTCTTGAATTGTCATCTGTAGTGTACCCTTCGCTTCTGTCAGGGATGTTGTATTTTGCAAATTGAAGAACACCAGTTGAATCTGTTAGTGTTAAAAGATGATTTAAATTAACATCCGGCAAAGAATGTGAAGCTATGAAACGGTCCTTAACTGCTATAACCAATGAATGTCTTCTGTATTCTTCTATGGTTCTTTTATAAAGCTCCATATAACTTGATGCAACACTGTTCCATATCATATAACGTGACGCAACGTAGGCATTTTTTCGCATTCTGTTTCTT
>JAOADS010000042.1 GCA_026417195.1 Ignavibacteria bacterium
ATTTATGAGGGTGTACTATACCGTGTTTCTTGCGGAGTCTCTGTTCACGTCTTATGAGGGCATCGTTATACCATTTCTTTTCTTCTTCAGTTTCAGGAATGATCTCCGGAACTGCTATTTTATTTCCGGTATTTTTATCTATTGCGACAAAGGTAAAATAAGCACTGTTTGAATGTTCCTTAACGCCAGTTTCAAAATCTTCAACTTCAACCCTTACGCCTACTTCCATTGAAGTGTTGAAAGCTCGGTTCACTGAAGCTTTAAGAGTTACTATATTGCCAAGCCTGATAGGTTTGTGAAATGAAAGATCATCAACAACTGCGGTAACAGCAACACTGTTACAATGTTTTGAAGCTGCCATTGCCGCTGCTATATCCATCCAGTGCATTAAACGGCCTCCCAAAAGATTATTAAGTATGTTCGTATCGTTTGGCAGAACAAGTTCAATCATGGTAACCTGTGAATCTTTTATATATTTCTTCTCTCTCAGCATTGTTTTACTCACTTATTTGCATTCGCGATTGATAGCAGCCTTTCAGCTTTTGATTTAAGAGGGCTTGCAGGAAATAGTTTATTGAACCTTTCAAGTACTTTTACAGCCTCTGAATATTTTTTCCCTTCTATGTAAGCCTCTGCCTGCCCTATCATCGCGTCATCAGCCCAGTCTGAATCTATATAATTTTCATAAACGTTCTGGAAATATATTGATGCTGCCTTATAATTATCATTCTTCATATAAATCTCTGCCGTTCTGTAATCCTTATATGCAAGTTTATTCCTGAGTTCCCTGACTTTCTTTTCAGCGTCAGGGACGTTTTTATTTTGAGGATATGCTTCTATAAACTGAAGAAACTGCTGTTCTGCTAATTTGGTATATTCCTGATCCAGAGGATAGGGAGGAGAAAGTTCAAAATAACAGACTCCGAGTTTATACATAGCTTCAGGATAAAGCTCACTTAAACTATAACTTTTAAGAAAATTTTCAAACTCGTAAGCTCCCAAAAGATACTCTTTTAACCTGAGATAACTTTCTGCGAGATAAAACTGACTTTTTTCGGAAACTGTGCTCCCGGGAAAACGTATCTTAATAAAAGAAAAATCCTCGATTGCATCACTAAAGTCACCTTTGTCAAACTTCCTTTTAGCTATGCTGAAAGCTTTTTCAGGATCATCTGTATTTATAGAAGACTTAGACGAACCACATCCCCAAAATAAAACAAAAGACAAAAATAAAATAGAAAATATTGATATATTTCTCAACAAAGCGATAGGATTATTTTGATCTCACTGTAAAAAACAAAATCACAGAAACTGCCGAAACAATTACAACAGAAACAGGGAAAACTATAGTTTCAAATAAACTTAAATCCGGAGGTGAAGATTGAGTAAAGGAATATTCATCATTCTCATACTGTTTATACTCATCATAAGGAATCTCACCTTTAAAATCTGTAGTTATAGTTTCTTTCAGACTTAAAGGTGTCTTTGTTCCTACAGATTCTACATGAACAACAAGTTCAGAACTTACATTCCTTATAATTGTTTTCTCTCCTAAAAATTTATTCTTTCCAAAGCCAATATATCTGGTATTCAGCTTTCTAACATCTGTTCTGAATCTGTAATATTCCGTATCAGATGAATTCATCAAGTCATTATTAGAAAAGCTGAATCTAAGTTTATTTCTTTCAGCTGTTCGTCTGATTACACTCTCAATAAATTTCTTTTCAGTTTTATCTTTTCTTTCCGAACTTAGAAGGAAAACAAACTGCAACTGTCTGTCAACGTCAGGATAAAAAAATATTTTTTCTATTTCAGCAGATATATTCTGTTCCAGAATCTCTATATTTGTTTTCTTCTCAGTCTGAGAAAAACCGCGAAGGCTGAATATAATTGTTATAGCTAAAACTAATGTCAATATTATAAAAATTAACCGTAAATCCCTCTCAGAAGAAGGGTCCTTGAAACTTTATCTATAGCATATATATATGCACCCAGCCTCATTGTAGTTTTGTATCTGCTTGCAGTATCGTAAACATTATCAAATGCCTCTCTCATCATCCTGTCATGACGGCGATTCACGTCATCAATATCCCAGTAATATCCGAGTCTGTTCTGAACCCATTCAAAATATGAAACCGTAACTCCGCCGGCGTTTGCAAGGATATCAGGAATTACCATAATTCCCTTATCTCTCAAAATATCATCTGCATCTGCTGAAGTAGGTCCGTTTGCCCCCTCAACAATCAGTTTTGCCTTGATATTCCTTGCATTGTCTTCAAGGATCTGATCTTCCTTGGCGCATGGAGCAAGAACATCACATTCTAATTCAAGAAGTTCTTCATTTGTAACAGGTTCTCCGAAATTCCCTCCCTCAAGAGTTTTGTTGTTCTTCACATATTCTATAGCAGAATCAATATCTATACCATTTGAGTTACAGTAACCACCGGAAATATCGCTGATTCCGATTATCTTACACCCCTGTTCTTTAAGCAGTTTTGCAGAGATTGAACCAACATTACCGAATCCCTGAACTACAACTGTTACATCTTCAGGCGAAAGCCCGAGTTTCTTGAGAGCTTCAAGTGTGGTTATCATAACTCCCCTGCCTGTTGCTTCAACCCTTCCGAGTGAACCACCTATAATTAGCGGTTTACCGGTAACTACTGCAGTTTCTGTCCTCTGTGCATGCATGGAATATGTGTCCATGATCCATGCCATGGTTTGTTCATTTGTATTCATATCAGGCGCGGGTATATCAGTATCCGGACCAAATACACTGAAGAGATTGGCAGTATATCTGCGGGTTATCTTTTCAAGTTCAACCTTGGAAAGTTTTGACGGATCACACTTAACTGCACCCTTGGCACCTCCGAACGGTATGTTTGCTATGGCACACTTCCAGGTCATCCATGAAGCAAGTGCTTTCACTTCATCAAGAGTTACATCAGGAGAATATCTTATTCCGCCTTTTGAAGGACCAAGTATGTTATCATGTATAACCCTGTAGCCTTCAAATACTTTAATTTCACCGTTATCCATCTGTATAGGAATTGACACAATAACCTGTTTTACCGGTTTCTGGAGATATTCATAAACTCCCTGCTCTAAATTCAGTATCTCGGCTGCTTTATCAAATCTAGCCATCATGGATTCGAAAGGATTTGGTTCACCTTTGTGGACCGGTGCCGGTTCCTGATATTTATATTTCTGTTCGTTAGATATTTTGTCAGTCATTAGATTATATTAATTAATTGTTTTAGTTATTTTCAAAATTACTTATAATAATAAGCTGTTTCAAGGAAGTTGTTAAGCCTGAGAGAAATCGTCAAATAACCTTAAATTATAATTGAATTACTTTATTATTTAGTATAACTTTGCAATATCCAGATTTTAATACTCTGAAACAAATCTCCCTGTTATGATAAAAATCACTTATCACGGTCATTCAGCTGTTGAAATAAAAACAGAAAAACACAACATACTGATTGACCCGTTTATCACTGGTAATAAACATGCAAGAATAAAACATTCGGATCTTAAGGCAGATTTCATAGTTCTCACCCATGGACATGAAGATCATGTAGGAGATACAGTTGAAATTGCCAAGAGAACAAACGCTACGGTTATAGCAGTTCACGAATTATCAAACCTCATGATATCAAATGGTTTAAATTCTCATGGTATGGGAATAGGTGGAAGCCGCCAATTTCCCTTTGGTACTGTCAAATATACCATAGCACATCATAGTTCTTCCTATTCTGGAGTTTATACAGGAAATCCAGCGGGTGTAATAATAACTGCTTCAGGGAAAACCATATATCATGCCGGTGATACCTGCTTGTTTCTTGATATGAAACTCATAGGTGAGATGCATTCAATTGATTTAGCTTTTCTGCCTATAGGTGATAATTACACTATGGGAATAGATGATGCAGTAAAAGCAGTTGAATTTCTGAATTGTAAAATTGCTGTTCCTGTTCATTTCGGTACTTTTGATGTTATAGATACTGATCCGAATGAATTTAAAAGAAAGGTAGAATCTATTGGCAGGAAGTGCGAAGTAATTCCTTTTGGAGGAGAACTTACAATTTAAATTGTCTAAAGTAATTTCAATAGCAAACCAGAAAGGGGGAGTTGGCAAAACCACTACTGCTGTAAATCTTGCAGCCTCACTTGCTTCTTCAGGATGCAGAGTATTGCTGATTGATATAGATCCTCAGTCAAATGCAACATCAGGGCTTGGTTTTACCACTAATGTAATGGACGGCTCGGTTTATGAACTGCTTACCGGAAGAAAAGAACCTAAACAATGCGTAACAGCCACAGATATAAATAATCTGTATCTTATAAGATCAAACATAAATCTTGTTGGTATAGAAATAGAAATTGTTTCTATGCCAGACAGAGAATATGTTCTTAAATCAAAGTTAAGCGATATCAGAGAATACTTTGATTTCATATTTATAGATTGTCCTCCTTCGTTAAGTTTAATTACCCTTAATGCACTTGTTGCCTCAGACTCTGTTCTGATACCTGTGCAGAGTGAATACTATGCACTTGAGGGATTGACTCTTTTGTTAAATACTATTAAAATGATAAAAACAAGGCTTAATTCCTCTCTTGAAATCGAAGGTTACATTCTTACTATGTTTGACTCAAGACTTAAGCTTTCAAATCAGGTTGCAGATGAACTTGAAAAATACTTTCAGGACAAGCTCTATCCAGTAAAGATAATGCGTAACGTAAAAATTAGTGAATCCCCTTCTTTCGGAAAACCAGTAGTAATATATGATTCAATGTCTATGGGTGCAAGAAATTACACTGAGCTTGCAAATGAATTCCTTAAAAGGAATAAAATGGAACATCTGCAGAAGTTTGATAATATTCTCACATATGAGGCACCGAAATTTGAGGAGAAAAAGGACAATTCAAACCAATCAAATGAAATGAATAACAGTATAAGAAATGTCCAAAGATAAACCAAAAGGTGGATTAGGAAAAGGTCTTGATATACTCTTCGGAACAAGTGCGGAAAGTTCAGAAGGCAATATAACTGAGCTTACAGCTGAACAAAACATACCTTCACTGGAAATAAAACAGATCAGAACCAACCCCTATCAGCCAAGAAAGGACTTTGACGAATCAGAACTTGCTGAGCTAGCAGAATCAATAAAACAAAAAGGTGTTATTCAGGCTGTTACAGTCAGGAAACTCAATGACGGAACATACGAACTCATTTCCGGTGAAAGACGCCTCAGGGCAGCAAAAATTGCCGGACTTGAAAAAATTCCAGCTTATGTAATAGAAGTAAATACAAAAGAAGACATTCTGGAAATTGCCTTAATAGAAAATCTTCAACGCTCTGATCTGAATCCGATTGAAATAGCCGAGGCTTATAAAAAATTAATCACAGAGTGTTCATTAACACAGGAAGAAGTAGCAGATAAGGTAGGTAAATCCAGAAGTTCTGTAACTAACACTCTGAGGCTTTTAACATTACCGGAAGAAATACAGCAAAGTATCAAAAAAGGTGAAATAACAGAAGGACATGCTCGGGCATTACTCTCAGTAGAGAGCGATGTTGACCGAATGCTCCTTTGGAAAAAAATCATAAATGAAAATCTTTCTGTAAGGAAAGTCGAGGAATATTCAAAACAGAAAAAATCAAAACGCACGAAAAAATTCTCCGGAAAGACTTATTACATAAACAGTCAGAATCAGGCTGAAATCAGATTCCTTGAAGAAAAATTCATGGAACACTTCGGAACACGGGTGAGGCTGATCCCCACTTCACCTACTACAGGTAAAATAGAAATAGAATATTTTACAGCTGAAGACCTGGAAAGAATAATAGAATTGTGTAAAAAATAATTCTGCTTCTTCTTACTTTCAGAACATCAGAGTTTTTCTTGAATTTCCCTTTACATTTCAGCTCAAGATTAATTTATCTATATTTGCAGTGTTTAAAACCTGCATATAAATTACTTAAAAAATGATAAAATCACCCCTGAAATTAGCTTTAAGTGTAATTATCTTAGTTTTTTTGTTTTCATCATGCGGCAGAAAACCTGAAGTGATTTTCATAAACGGAAAAATTTACACTCTGGATAAAAACAATGCCATAGTGGAAGCAATAGCCGTATCAGATGGTAAAATACTTGCACTCGGTAAATCTTCAGAACTTACAGAAAACTATCCTTCGGCAAAAACAATAGACCTTGGCGGAAAAACTGTTATACCCGGGTTTATAGATGCTGAAGGCAATTTAATGGAATTTTCGAAGCAGCTGAGTTTAATTGATCTGAGAAACGCTAAGTCTCTGGAAGAAATAAAACAGCTTGTAAGAGACAGGGTAAAACAATCTGAACCGGGAGAGTGGATAGGAGGTTTTGGGTGGGACGAGCTTAAACTTACGGAAAAAGATCTGGAAAGACTGCATCATAAAATACTTGACAGCATTTCAACTGACCATCAGATATATCTTGTAAATGCTTTGGGAAACACTACTTGGGTTAATAATAGAGTTCTTGAAATAGCTAAAATTACCAAAGACACTCCCGACCCTGAAGGAGGAGAAATCGGATTTGATGAAAACAATCAGCCCACAGGATTGTTCTATGATATGGCTCAGCAGATCATTATAGATTTACTCCCCCAGCCTTCTGAACAGCAGGTCATGAAAAATCTGGAAAGAGGTATCGGAGAACTCCTTAAATACGGAATAACCGAGCTAAGTGATGCAAACGTGACTGAACAGGGATTGAACGTCTATAAAAAAATGACAGATGAAGGTAAATTTCCTATAAGAATTTATGGCATCATTTCAGGCAAAGGTTCACTGTTTGAAAAATATCTCAGTAACGGCCCTGAAGACTACAAAGAGAAAGTAATAATAAAATGTGCTGGACTGGAATTTGACGGCTATTTCGAAACACAGGACGCAGCTATGATAGATGACTATAAATCCGATCCTAAAAGAATGACACCTTACAATGACGAATATGATATAAAAGAAATGGTAAAAAGAGCTTTTGAAAAAGGTTTTCAGGTATCTGTAAAAACAGTGGGAGATCGTGCTGTTAATCAGACACTCAACGCAATTGAATCTGCTTCCAGGGAAGTTAAATCACCTACTGACAGAATCAGGCTTGAATACTGTGAATTCGTCAGGCCTGAAGATATGCAACGCATCAGACAAATGCGCATAATTCCTTCAGTGAGGCCTGAAATAACACTTACCAACAAACTTATTGCTTCAGAACTTATACGGAATGAAAACCTGCAGAATCTCGGCCTGTGGAACACATTATTCAAACAAAACAATATTATAATCTCAGGAACGGATTTCCCATATCACATGATTAACCCTTTGATACAGATATATTATCTTACAACCGGACTTTCACTGGATACAGCTGATAACAGGATATCAAATAATTCATCTCAAAAACTCTCAATAATAGACGCAGTAAAATCATTTACGGTTTACAGTGCTTATGCGAATTTCTGTGATGACATTAAAGGATCCCTTGAAAAGGATAAATTTGCAGACATGATAGTCTTATCTGAAGATATTTTCACTTCTGATCCTTCTGTTTTACTCAATACAAAGGTTCTGAAAACTATAATAAGAGGAGAAATTCTCTTTGATGCCACAGGTGGATCAGCATCCTCTCACTGAAAAACACGCCAGTGTCTCTATGAGTCTGGGTGAACTTCTCCGTTTATCACAGAGAATTCTTGATGAAAATAATGTCGCGGCTCCGAAACGTAATGCTGAAATAATAATTTGTTCCGAACTGAAGATAGAAAGAGCTGAACTGTATCTCAATTTGAGACGAACTGTCAGATTAGATGAGATATTATCAATAAAGGAAAAAATTAAAAGAAGAATTTCTGGTGAACCGGTACAATATATCACGGGATTTACGGAATTTTACGGATTAAAAATTTCAGTAAACAATTCTGTTTTAATCCCAAGACCTGAGACAGAATTACTTGTTGACAAAGCACTTGAATTAATAAAAAACAGGAAAGAAAAAACTGAAATACTTGAAATAGGAACCGGCTCCGGTTGTATAGCAATAGCACTTGCCAGAAACTCTGACTGCAGAATAAATGCTACTGATATAAGCCCTGAAGCTTTGAAAACAGCAGAAGAAAATTCCCGCAGAAATCACACTAACGATAAAATAAGCTTTGAATTATCCGACGTATTTGGTATAAATGACGTCAGCAGATATGACCTTATTATCAGCAATCCGCCCTATATACCTCTGGAGGAAATGAAATCACTCTCAGATGAAGTTAAAGCTGAACCGGAAATTGCCCTTACAGATTTTTCAGACGGGCTGAATTTTTACAGGAAGGTATTCAGCTTAGTAAAGGATTCAACTTCTGGACATGACGTACTGATTGAAATTGGTGACAGTAAGAGAAGTTTTGTTAAGTCACTTGCAGAGTCTTATGGCTTTTCATCTGTATTTTACAAAGATTATTCAGGAATTGACAGAGTAATTCACATTAAAACATGATTGCCTTAATACAGAGAGTCTTAGAAGCATCCGTAACAGTAGACTCGCAGCTGATCGACGGAATCGGGAGCGGATTACTTGTTCTGCTGGGAGTTAAGGGTTCTGATGATTCTGAGGAAGCTTCCTATCTTGCATCAAAAACAGTAAACCTGAGAATCTTTTCTGACAAAGAGAATAAAATGAATCTCTCGCTCCTTGACACAGGATATGAAATACTTGTCGTATCCCAGTTCACACTGCACGCAGATACAAGACACGGCAACCGTCCGAGTTTCACTAACTCTGCAGAGGCTGAACTAGCAAAAGAACTGTATGAATCATATATATTCAACCTGAGACAACTGATCGGATATCATAAGGTACATACGGGAAAGTTCGGAGCTATGATGAAAGTAAAACTTATTAATGACGGGCCCGTAACAATTATATTAAAAAGTAAAAACGAATATTTTTGAAAAAAAATTTAAAATCTAAAGTTGCAATCATAGGATTAGGTAAACTTGGTTCAAACCTGTTTCAGGCTTTAAAGGAAACAGATAAATTTAATGTTAAAATAGCTGCTAAAAATTCAAAGTCTGTAATAAAGCCGGAAATTACCAATCAGTCTGAAATTATATTTATCTGTACGCAGGACAGGAAAATTCGGGAAGTAGTTAATATTTTATCATCAGATAAATTTAAACTGAAAAAAAAATTTATATATCACACATCGGGTTCACTCACCTCCGATGTTCTGGAAAAACTTAAAAATAAAGGTGCATTCACTGCTTCATTTCATCCTATTCAGACATTCGGACTTAGAACCGGAAAGTCAGTCTTCAGAAATATTTTTATTGCTATCGAAGGTTCAGCCAAGGCAGTTAAGGCAGCTTCAGCAATAGCTGAATCTCTTAAAGCTGAGTCATTTACAATCAAAAAACATGAAAAAATACTTAATCATATAAACTGTATAATAGCCTCAAACTTCCTGTGTGCTATGCTGGCTAAAATAAAACCTCTGTCAAGAAACAGAACAGACCTTGAATATTATAAGGCACTTTCCATGCAAACACTGAATAATATATTCGCTTACGGACCTGTCAAGTCTCTTACCGGACCTATGGAAAGATTTGATATTGATACCATTGATTCTCACCTTAATTATATCAAGAACAATGAAGAACTACTACGCTTTTACTTGTTTATGGGAATTGAAACTGCTAAACTTGCGTTAAAAAAGAAAAGTATTTCATCCCAACAGATAAAAAAATTATTAGAGGAATTCAGAAAATACATTGATGGGAAATAAATCAGTAAAATATTTCCTGTTTATTATTATTATTTCACAGAGTCTTGCTTATTCTCAAAAATTCAGTTCTCTTTCGGACGAAAATTACTTTGCGGACTATTATCTAAATTCGGATACATTAAAAAAGAAAGTTAAATATTCAAAACAAATCAGCGGACTTTTTATCAGTGCCGGTACCGGACTTTCAGTCCCTGTTTCTGATTTCAGTAACTCAGCTAATCCTTCATTCGGTATAACAGGAAGAATTGAATATGCATCAACATCTATTTTTCCCTTGGTTATAGGTGCAGACGTAAGTTACTTCACACATAACGCTCCTGATGAATTTAAAACAGGCAATCTCCTGAATAATTTCAAAACTAAAATTCTGTCAGCAGGACTTAATATAGAATACTGTCTTATTAATATTCTTAGGTCATCGTTTACGATTCCGTTCTTTGTATTAGATGTAAAATACAATATAATGAAAAGAGAATATGATGAGAACAGGCAGCTCGAAAACATTCAAAAAGAGGAAAATAAGGTAAGCATAGGTACAGGCATTGGCTTCACGATGTTTATATTTGATTTTTACGGGAAGTATCATTACATGAAAAACAGTTCCTATATTGGTTTTTATGTAAAGACCAAAATACCTGTTATTAGGTTTTAAAAATGCAGTCTTATCTGGAAAATATTTACATTATACCGATTCTGATTTTTTCAGTTGTTATTCATGAAATGGCACATGCATGGGTTGCCCTGAAATGCGGTGATACAACTGCAAGGGATCTGGGGAGAATAACCTTTAATCCTATACCTCACATTGATATTGTAGGTTCAATTCTGGTCCCCTTGTTCTCAATTCTCACTACAGGCAGGGTACTTATAGCCTGGGCTAAACCAGTCCCTGTTGATCCTAGAAACTTCAGAAATTTCAAAAGAGATGACACACTTGTCACCATAGCAGGTCCGTTATCAAACCTCATAATAGCATTTTTCTGTGTATTATCTTTTGCGGCCATTTATCACATCTCCGGAGGAATACCTGATGAGAACAGTTCCTTTGCATCTCAGTTTACCACATATTTACTTAAAATGTTCTATGCAGGTATATTACTTAATGTATCCCTCGCAGTCTTCAACATGCTACCTATACCTCCGCTTGACGGATCACACATACTTGCAAATATTCTCCCGGATGAACTGGCAGAGAGATACAGAAATATAGGATTTATGGGAATATTTATAATACTTGCATTGTTTAACTTCGTACCAGGTTTCTCAAAAACTTTTGTTGGAATAATTTATTTTGTAGCAGAACCATATTTAAATCTCGTTAATATTCTTGTTAAATAAACTTTTTAAAATATGAAAACTTTTGAAGTAACAAAAGACATGATAAAAGATTATCAGCCTGAAAAACCAATCAGTGATGAAGAAGCTGAAAAAATAGCAAGGGAACTTGATGAAAAAATAAAGGAAAATAAAAGAAGTATATTTAACATATTAGCTCACCTGAAGGCTTTGAAAAGGTATATGCTGGATAAGGACGTCAGGTGGATAAGAAAATCAGTGGTAATAGCTGCAATAATTTACTTCATTACCCCTGTTGATCTAATGCCCGATGTTGCGCCTATTGTAGGATTCCTTGATGACATAGGAATAATCAGCTGGACTATCCGGTTTTTAGGAAGGGAAATAAAGAATTATTACTAATCAGATTCTCTGTTTCTTCCATGTAACCCTCCTGCCTGTTAATAACATAAAAGAAGTGATGATTACATATAACGCAAAGTATATCTCAAACAGAGGAAGAAAAAGCAAAACCCTGTGCATCCTGAATTCTGAAACTGAAGGGAAAATGAAAATAAAATCAGTCATCAGCTTAAGTAAAATAAATCCAAGCCACAGATTAATATCAAGATAAATCCATCCGGTTAAAATTACTGCCCCGCTTAACCATAAAAGCAAGCCTATTATAATTCCGTAATTGAATTCCCCAAGCCCTCCGGCTGCCCATCTTTTCTTCTGACGAAAAAGTTCCGTTAAGTTCGAACAGGGAGCTGTTACGTTCATAGTGCTTTTGTTAAGAGGAAATTTTGTTTTGTATCCAGCATCTTTATGTATTTTCTGAAGCAACATGAAATCTTCCGTAACAGAAAATTTAATCCCTTCATACCCTCCCACCTTATCATATGCTGTTTTTCTGTAAGACATATTATTACCGACACAACTTATAGGAACTCCAATCCCATCACCTCCGCATGCAATTGATAGTAAATATAGCCAGTCCACGGATTGAAGCGAACTGAACAGGCTCTCAGGTCTTATTACTGAATAAGAACTTACAACTCCTGTTTTCTCATCATAATATTTCAGCATTTCAGTTATCCATTTTGGATTTACTTCAATATCAGCGTCGGTGGTAAAAATAATTTCTCCCCTGGCAGTTTTCAGAGCTTCATTTAGAGCATTCGCCTTCCCTTTAAGTTTCTTTCCCTCTTCGGTTATTTCAACATATCTTAGATTAGAATTCAGAGAAACATATTTTTTCATAATCTCACCTGTAGCGTCTTCAGAACGGTCATTAACCAGTATGACCTCAGTTTTATCTCTCGGATAGTTAAGTTTAAGTATAGATAAAATACATTTCTCAATATTTTTTTCCTCATCCTTCGCACAAACTATAAGCGAAACATCAGGTAAATATACAGAACTGTTTTTCTTTTTCCGGTTAATAATGATTCCGTACATAAGTATCATATGTGTCATGAAATATATAGTAATTAATAATATCGGCAGGTAAATCATAATTATATCTTACCACCTCGTCTTAAATTCCCTGATAGTAACATTACACCATCCAGGCACTTATTGCAGTAGTTCCTATTATCCAGATAAATATGAGAAAAATATAAATTACCGAAAGGAAAAAAGACGTGATTATTGCAGTGCTCCATCTCCTGTGGTAAACTTTTTTAATCGCCAGGAAAAGATATACAGATGGAATTACAAAGATAGCGAAAAATATCAGATCAGTGTTTTCAAAAAGTGATGCGAACAGAAAACACCACAATACAAACGTAAAGAAATGCAGGGTAAAAACTGCATGTTCAGCAAAGTAAATCTGTTTCGTTATGTATATTATTTTTAAAACCAAAGAAAAGATAACCATAATTACAAATATGTATAGAGTAAGCTTATCGTTCACTTCTGAGTTAAATTTTTCTATATAATCTTCCTTATCCAATCTGCTTTCCGATTCAGCTTCAAGTATTATATTGCTTAAAAAATCATCTTTGTCATCCGGATTTACAAGAGCACTGTATTGATC
>JAOADS010000043.1 GCA_026417195.1 Ignavibacteria bacterium
ACTTAAGTTTTATCTGTATTATATTTTCCGGTTTGATTTCTTTCAACCTTTGGGATTCAACTATAACATTGAGTTCTTTCATATCTTCTTCTTTTTCTCCCTTTAGTCCAATTTCTGATTTAATGATTTCCTCTAATTTCGCAGGTAGTACCTCAAGAGCCTTCTTTCTATTATTTTCAGCAAGAGAACCTCGAGTTCTGGGAAACTCTGCCCAGAGAGATCTGATTGTATGGGTTATATTAGCAGTGATTTGTTTAATGTCCGTTGACATATTTACAAAATTCTTGAGTTCATCTTCAATTTTATTCAGAATTTTATCATTAGTTTCTTTCTTGAGGTTAGATAAATTTAATTCGGTAATTATAGTTTTATATACTAATTCTTTAAGTCTTCCGAGATCAACAGATCTGCCTATAGAGTCAATTGCTAACGGGATCGTCATCTCAACATCTTCAATTTTCATTCTGGGAATTGAAAAATTTTTTAAAAGAGGATGTTTAGCATATTCCTCAGCTATTTTTAAAGTCTGCAAATCAGACATTAATTTTGCTTTTGAGAAACTTGAGATGATACTTCCTAAATAATCATTTAGTTTTGCCATATTATTTTTGTTTATTTTTAAATTTCAGGGATCTGCTTGTATAGAATCTATACAAGCAGAAAATCCCTAAGCTCATAATTTAATTATTTATTTTTTAATACTTGCTATGCTGTCTTCAAGCATAGTTAGTATTCTGTCTAAACCTTCTGGTATCTCATCATTTACCACCTTTACATGCACTGCCATATTATAAGTTTTTTCAACTGAAACGTTCCTTGTTGAAGTCCTTTTGTAAGATGCGCTGGCCTTGAAGTTAACTATTTTATAATTAATTTCCAAAGTAGCTCCTAAATTAAATTCGGATGTTAAACTGGAAGTTTCAGCAGAAGTTAATTTAGCATTGAAATCAATTGTCATTTCATCTATTCTTAACGCAGGTATAGTCAGCATCGTTAAAAAAGGAACCTTAATTTCCATTTCTTGATCTTCAAAAGCTGAATTATCTGCGTTTGCCACTTTCTTTTTATAACTGAAAGTTACATAACGCAACTCATTATTCTGGTCAAATCCTACGGATTGGATAAAACTAACCTGAGACATAGATGCTGCATGCTGAGCCTGAACAGCAGCCTGAAGGGGCCCCCCTATATAGATGCTAAAGTCTAAACTGTTTAATTCTTGAACAAGGTTTGGCATAGTTTATTTATGTTTAAGTTATTAAATCAGAGTTAATTAATAAGTTTAAAGAAAATATTACAAGTATTTAGAGTGAAATGCATGTAACTTATGTAAAGGGAGGATCTTGATTGTAGTATTTTTTCATATCAGTTAAATGTTTTTTTAAATTCTTTGCAAACATAAAATACATTTTATAAAAAAGTTGAAGAAAGTTTTTGGCTTAAGTTTTATGTGTTGAAACAAACATCTACCCCTAAAACCTGAATTTTTCTCTGTTTTTGCAAAAAATTAATGTTTTAAGTTCAAAATTTATAAAAAATTTAAAGTGATTTTTTTGAATGTTAAGGGCTTAATTTATTATACTTTAATTTCCCAGATCAGTTAACTATTTTTGTAATATGACAAAGGAACAATTCAGGAAAGCTGTTAAAGCCTTACAGAATATCTCAATAAACTTCAAAATAGACTATTATTTCTTTTCAGCGAAGAGTTTCATAAGAGGTATAATTATCAATGAACCGGATGACTTAAGCAGGGTAAAAAGTATAATTGAGCCAGAGACTATGCGTAACTTTAAGGTAAAAAAAAGCAAGGCATGGTATTTAGGCGAGAGAAAAGATGTGATTTATCTTCAGCTCAGGGATGAACTTGAAATGGATATCTCTGAGCTTGAAGAGATGCAGGTTAATAATTACGCTTAAGTGAACTCCGATCGAAGTATATAATCAGCTGCAGCCAGAGCGGTTTTTTCATCGAAGTCTCTTGCTGTGAGCTGAATACCGATTGGAAGTTTTTCCTTATCCCAGCCAACAGGGATACTGATAGCCGGATTTCCAGCAAGATTAGCTGAGGTGGTAAATATATCATTGAGATACATTTCCAGAGGATCTGTAGTCTTCTCACCTATTCTGAATGCTGTTGTCGGAGTTGAAGGTGTTAAAAGCAGATCAACTTCTTCAAAAGCCTTTATGAAATCGTTCTTTATCAACCTCCTGACTTTCTGAGCTTTTCTGTAATAGGCATCATAATAGCCTGCAGAGAGCACATATGTGCCAAGCATAATTCTCCTTTTAACTTCTTCACCGAAACCTTCAGATCGTGAGTTGATATACATCGTTTCAACATCGCCTGAATCCGGTGAACGGTAACCATATCTTGCTCCGTCATATCTTGCAAGGTTACTTGAAGCCTCAGCAGTTGTAAGTATATAATATGTCTGGATAGAATATTTTAAATAAGGAAGGCTGACTTCTTTTATAATTAAACCGGAATCTCTGAGTCTTTCAATTACCTCTTTAATCTTATCTCTTATTTCAGGCTGTAGACCTTCACCTAAATATTCTTTAACAACACCGATTCTCAGGTTGTTTAGATCTATATTTTCAATATCCTCAGCTTTAAAGTCAGTTACATCAGAAACTGAAGTTGAGTCTCTGGGATCATATCCGGACATTATCTCAAGTACGAGAGCTATATCATAAATGTCTTTGCCTAACGGTCCTATCGTGTCAAATGATGAAGCAAAGGCTGTTAATCCGTATCTTGAAACTCTTCCGTAAGTAGGCTTTAAGCCTATAACTCCGCAAAAGGCTGCAGGTTGTCTGATTGAGCCACCTGTATCTGTACCAAGAGAAATCATACACATTTCAGCAGCAACTGCCGCTGCACTTCCACCTGAAGATCCGCCAGCCACTCTTGACTCATCAGCTGGATTTAATACCGCTCCGAAAGCAGAATTCTCATTTGAAGAACCCATTGCAAATTCATCACAGTTTGTTTTGCCTATTATAATTACGTCTTCATCAATAAGTCTCTGAACAGCAGTTGCAGTGTAAACAGCTTCAAAATTTTCAAGCATTTTTGATGCACATGTCATTTTTTTCCCTTTGAGGGATAGCACATCTTTTATACTTATTACCATACCGGCAAGTCTGCCGGCATAACCAGACTTAATTTTGTAGTCTATTTCGTCAGCCTTTTTTAGCGCCTCTTCATTAAAAACAGAAAGGAAGACATTCAGATGCTTCCTTTCATTGATTTTATTGAGATACGATGAGACTACTTCCCTGCAACTGGTTTCTCCGGAATCCAGTTTTTTTCTTAACTCACGATAGCTGAACTTCATGAATTAAGTTTCTTATCTTCTTCCTTGGTTGCTGAAGAGATTTCTTCTTCAATATCCCTTGATGCCTTCTTGAACTCTTTAATTCCTTTGCCAAGTCCGGACATTAAATCCGGAATTTTCTTTGCTCCGAACAAAACAAGAATAACTATGCAGATAAGTATTATCTCCTGAGTTCCAAGACCAAACATTTTTATTGCTCCTTTCTAAAAAAGAGTCTTTTATGAGTTTAGTTTAAACTGTTAATTATGCTTTGAAAAATAAATTTACCATCTGTTCCACCAATTATACTTTCAGCAGCTCTTTCCGGATGGGGCATCATTCCGAGAACGTTTCCTTTCTCGTTACATATGCCAGCAATGTCATCCAGAGAACCATTAGGATTTTCTGAATATCTGAAAACAATCCTGTTTTTATCTCTCAGCTCGTTAAGTGTTTCTTCATCGCAATAATAATTTCCTTCTCCATGGGCAACAGGTAAATCTATTAAATCTTTTGTGAAAGAATTTGTAAATTTTGAGTCTTTGTTTTCAATTTTCAGTCTGACTGTTTTACAAATGAAACGAAGACTTTGGTTTCTCAAAAGTGCTCCGGGAAGAAGTCCGGCTTCACAGAGAATCTGAAAACCATTGCAAATACCGATTACTATGCCACCTTTTTCCGCAAATTTCAATATGTCTTTCATAAGAGGAGAAAACCTTGCTATTGCACCGCATCTGAGATAATCTCCATATGAGAAACCTCCGGGCAGGACTATAACGTTCCTGTCTCCGACTGATGAGTCTTTGTGCCAGAGAAATTTTACATCCTGATTTAAAAGGTTTTTTAGAACATAATATGCATCGTGATCGCAATTTGAGCCGGGAAATACAACAACTCCGAATTTAGCTTTGGACATTTCCGTTTAAATTTACAATTTCAAAATTGTAATCTTCCATAACTGGATTTGCGAGAAGTTTCCGGCATATTTCCTCAGTAATCTGTCTTGCTTCGTTTTCTGAAGTTACATCAAGCATGAGTTCAATATATTTACCTATCCTGGTATCAGTAACTTTTTCATAACCCATAGATTTTATTGAATTCTCAACAGCTTTTCCCTGCGGGTCCAGGATAGACTTCCTTAAGGTAATTTTTATTTTTGCTGAATACAATTTTTTTCTTCAAATAATTGGAAATTTTTAATAAACTACCTGTAACAATTATTGAAAGCAGAAAGCATGAAAAAATCGGATAAAGATTTATTCTACTTTTTACAAGCATTTCCTGATTAACAAACCCTTCATATAACCCGCTTTTAACTTTAGCGAAAACAACTCTTCCGTTAATAGCCCTTGTCCAGTCTTCAACGTAAAGGAAACTTCCTCCTTTAACATCTGTAATCACACTTGAATAATCAGAAGGATCTTTAAGTAGTGGTACATATCCGTAAGGGCTAGGCTTCAGATATACGTTTTCATATGCGAAAATGTTATAAAGATCCAGACTGCTTCGGAAAAGCAGTATACTAAGTAAAAAAAGAAACACTGAAAAAGTTATCTTGAGAAATATTTTCAGAAAGCTTTTCAATTATTTGAACTGAGTTGTTTCTGAATTTTCTCTTTATGTTCCCTATAAAGTTTAGCATCAAATATCTCTATTGCCTTGTCAATTAACTCAGAAGCTTTATTGTAATCATTAAGATTGAAATAGAAAACACTCTGCCAGTAATAAGATGCAGCTTCGCTTACAGATCCCTTTACATAAGGTAAAGCTTTCTCGGTAAGTTCAATTCCTTTCTGCCAGTCAGCTATAGATGCATTTTCATCTCTTCCTACACTTCTTGCCTGAGAGTTCAGGAATCTACCATATGCAAGTTTGACAGCAGGATCATTACCCCATTTGTTGAGTATTTCATTATAGAGTTTCTCCGAATTTTGCAGGTCACCTTTGACAGAGTTGTATTTATCAGCAAGGCTCAGATAAGCATCTTTGATTCTGTCGCTTGAGGGATTTGAGGATATAAACTTTTCAAGATTGGTTATGATATTATCTTTATCTGACAGCTCAGCAAGCATATATTCAGCGTCATCTTCCCTGCCGGATTTATTTCCCGGGTCAAGGCTTATCACTTTATTAAAAAAGTTTTTAGACTCGTCAATATTATTCAGCGAAAGAAGTTTTTCAGCATATCTGTAATTAGCTTCAATGTCCTTTGGATTTTTCTCAAGTCTTTCCTTAATATCTGCTAAAGTGTTTCTCCCATGACTGTAGTCCTGCATTAATCTGAGAAATTCCTCAGCAGGGTAGTATCCGTAAATTCTGTCGATTTCTTTACCATCAGGTCTTAAAAAAAGTATAGTAGGATATCCTTCAACTTTATACTTTTCCTTAAACTGAAGTCCTTCACCCTTTTCTGCATCTATTTTATAATTAATGAGGTTTTGATTGGCATAATTGTAAACTTCCGGTTTTGAGTAAACGAGCTTATCAAGTTCAACACACCACACACACCAGTCAGTATAAACATCAACCATAACTACTTTGTTTTCCTGTTCAGCTTTAAAAAGAACCTGAAATACAGTTCCGGATTCGAAGTTAACCTGTGATTTAAGGGATAAGCTTATGAGGAGAATAAGAACAAATGTTTTTTTCATGTTATGTTTTATTTACATTCAAACTAAAATAACAATTTAAGTTCAAAACTAATATGGCTATATTTGTATTTACTAATGAAGAAAATTCTCAAGACCTTAACAGGAATCCTTATAATTACTTTACCGTTACTAATTACTTTAATTCTGATTTTTAATAATTTATCCGGAAAATCTTTTTATGAAAATTCCGGCGTGATAAAAACAAACGGACTTAAAGGTGAAGTGAAAATATATTTCGATAGTTACGGTGTACCCCATATTTTCAGTCAAAGTGATCACGATGCATACTTTACTATGGGATATTTACATGCCCGTGACAGGCTCTGGCAGATGGATATTTCACGCAGGGCAGCTGAAGGCAGGCTTGCTGAGATTTTAGGAAAAGAAGTTCTTAAGTATGATAAACTTTTCAGAACAATCGGGATAAACAGATTCGCATATTACTGGTACAGGAACATTAGTCCCCTCTCTGTGTCTATACTTGAGTCATATAGTCAGGGAGTAAACCGTTTCATAGAAGACAATTACAATAATCTTCCAGTTGAATTTGATGCACTGAGTTATAAACCAGAACCCTGGAAGCCGGAACATTCCCTGATGATAGCCAGAATGATGGCATGGGAGCTCAACATAGCCTGGTTTACTGACTGGATTATTGGTAGTCTTGTAAATAAAGTAGGAGTAGAAAAAACCTCTGAAATTTTTCCAGATACATCTATAAGTTTATTTAAGAAAGAAAATATAGACACAAATGAATTTTCTTTGTCTTTTCCCTCTTCTTTTGCAGCAGATTTCTTGAAGCTTAATCTTGATTTCAGGAATTATTTCGGGATTTCTCTTTCCCACACAGGAAGCAATTCATGGGTTGTATCGTCAGCAAAATCAGCATATGGGAAACCTATATTGTGCAATGACCCTCATCTTTTTTTAAGTGCTCCTTCAAAATGGTATGAACTTCACGTAAAATCT
Source organism: Ignavibacteria bacterium (assembly GCA_026417195.1). Taxonomy (GTDB): domain Bacteria; phylum Bacteroidota; class Ignavibacteria; order Tepidaquicellales; family OLB5; genus JAOADS01. The sequence continues at coordinate 6,944 of JAOADS010000043.1, forward strand.
GATTCTCTGGACGCGAGAGGAATGTCAATAGCCGGTGTTCCGGGAATTGTTATAGGAAACAACAGACATATTGCCTGGGGACTTACAAATCTTATGTGTGATGATAATGATTTTGTAATACTCAGGAGGGATTCATCTGAAAGCAGAAAATATATCTGGGGAGGTAAATCACATTATCCGGATTCACTTATTGAAAAAATATTTGTAAAAGATTCTGGAGAAGTTTTGCTAACAGTGAGGCAAACACTTGCTGGCACACTTATATCCGATGTTGATTTAAATGGTATAGATGGATTTAATTACCGGCAGAGGGATGAATTGATTGCATTCAGATGGACCGGGTTTGAGTTGAGTGATGAGGTTCTGTGTTTTTACAGAATTAATAAGTCTTCAGACTGGAAGAGTTTCAGAGATGCACTGAAATATTTCTGTGCACCTGCACAGAATTTCCTTTATGCCGATACAAATGGAAATATCGGTTATCAGTGTGCAGGCAAAATTCCCATACGTAACACAGATGATCCCAATAATTTTATGTATCCAACAGAATTTGAACTTACATGGAAAGGATTCATTGACTTTGAGAAATTACCTTCTTTGTTTAATACATCTGAAGAGTATATTTTAACTGCAAATACAGATCCCGCTGAATGGATCAAAAATCAGGATTATAACTTTTACATATCATATCTCTGGGAACCATCATCTCGTTTCAATAGAATAAATGAATTTCTCAGCAAACAGGTTTTAATAGATAATGATGAATGTGCTTTGTTACAGAATGACCCTAATTCTCCTTATGCAAGAATGTTGGCAACATATATAACAGAGGCTTACAAAGATGTAAACGAAGCGGACCAGAGAGTAAACTGGTGTTTAGGTAAGTTTTCTCAGTTTAACGGAGAACTGAAAAGCGATGAATCGATTCCTTCTGTTTACGGAGCTTTCCTTGTCTTTTTAATTAAAAACACATTTGAGGATGAACTGGGAAAAGATGTCTTCAATAATTTCATAACTGTTCAGAATATCCTTACCGTTCACTGGAGAGAATAATCAGGAGTGAAGATCATCCGTGGTTTGATGATGTTACAACATATGTAAAAGAAAACAGGAACGATATAATAAGAAAAAGCCTGAAGATGTCTGTGGAATATCTATCGTCTCTGTATGAATCAAGTGATCCGCAAACCTGGAAATGGGGTAATATACACAAGCTTAATTTCACACATATTTTCAGTTCACAGAAAGCTCTGGAGAAAGCATTTAACATCGGTGAATTTCAGATGCACGGTGATCAGACAACTGCGGCAAATAACGAATATAGTTTCAGAAAAGTAATTGAACGAAATGATTTCAGCGTTAAGGTCGGAGCATCAATGAGAATGATTGTAAACCTTTCAGACATAGATCATCCTCTTACAATCAATTCAACAGGCCAGTCAGGTCAGCCTCTTCATCCTAATTACAAAGATCAGTCAAGAAAGTGGTATTACGGAGAGTTTAAGAGATGCCTGATGAACGAGAACGAAATGATCTCAGCAAACTATAGTCTGCTTACCCTTATACCTTGAAATGAAAATACCTGCTAAGAAGTCATTAGGACAAAATTATCTGATTGACAGAAACATCAGCAGAAAAATTGTTGATTCGTTTTCTATTTCGGAAAATGACCGAGTTCTTGAAATAGGTCCGGGAAGAGGTGCAATAACTCGATATATTCATGAGAAGACCTCTGATGTTATTGCTATTGAAATTGACAAAGATAATTTCACCTATCTTAAGAATGAACTCCCTTCGCTGAAGTTGCTACATAAAGATATACTGAAAACAGATTTTAAAAGTTTATCAGCTGGTAAAAAACTAAGGGTTATAGGGAATGTTCCATATAACATAAGCACGCCGATAGTTTTCAAACTTATTTCGGAACGTAGATATATCATAGATGCTCAGCTTATGGTTCAGGAAGAAGTTGCACAAAGACTTACTGCTTCTGCTGGCTCCAAATTATACGGAATTCCTTCTGTCATATTGCAGGCATTTTCAAAGGTAAAACCTCTTTTTAAAGTTCCACCCTCATGTTTCAGACCTGAGCCAAAGGTTTATTCTAGGGTAATCTATATTGATTTCAGTTATTCTCTTGAGGATAAAATCACAGATACTGAGTTTTTTATAAGAGTAGTCAAAGCTGCATTTGCTACAAGAAGAAAGACACTTAAAAACTCACTTAGAAAGTTCGGAAGCATTGAATCGGAATATATAGATTTGAAGAAAAGGGCAGAGACACTCTCTGTAAATGACTTTATAGAATTAAGTAACAAGTTGAAACAGATGACTGAACTTAGTTGAACAATAGTTTCAGGAAAATATTATCATCTAAAAGCATCGGAAAAGTTGACGAATATTCCGGAGAAAACCTTTTCTTAACCGGACTTCACGGTTCTCTGGATTCTTTTATATTGTATCATCTGTATGTTTCAAAGAAAAAACTTATTTATGTTACAACTGATAAGGAAAAGATTTTCAGAATACGGGATGACATAAATGTAATATCAGGTAATGATATTGCAACAGTGTATCTGAATGAGTATGATGATGAATATGAAGATTATGTTACATCACTATCAGTTATTCTAAAGGAAATATCTGCAGAGAGATTTCTGATACTCACTTCTGCCGCGTCGCTTAATGTAAGAGTATCAGCTATGAATTTTCAGGAGAGTCTTATTAGAATAAAAAAGGGACAAGAAAGAAATTTCTCTGAGCTTGTAAGGAGTCTCTCAGAAATTGGGTTTAACAGAAAAAAAATAGTTGAGGAAGTTAATGACTTTTCGGTCAGAGGCGGTATAATAGACATATACGCTGAAAATACATCACTTCCGTTAAGAATAGAATTTCTTGGTGATACAATTGACTCAATTCGGGAGTTTGATCCTGTAACACAAAGATCCGTGTCTTCTTTCACAGAAGCTGAAATTCTGCCGCCGGAGAAACTCTTACTTGATGATAAGGGTTCAGACATGCTGTTAAATTTCTTAAATGATTCAGTGATATTTGTCATAGATGAGCCGGACCTTGTGAATACAGAGAGTCAGAAAGTTATTTCGTCTTCAAAAAGTAAAATCTACATTTCTGCTTTCACAGCTTCAAAAACTGAATCAATATCGGAAGATGAGAAGAGAAATTTAAAGGAAATTAATCTTAATTCTTTACCCCAGCCTTCATTTGCTTCTAACTTTAAACTTTGCCTGAATAACCTTAAGGAGCTGGAAGCAAAGTTATATGAAGTTACAATTTGCTGTTCAGATTCTCAGCAGAAGCAAAGAATGAAAGATTTAATAGAAGAAAATGAGGAGATTGATCTGGGGGCTAAAATAAAATATCTGGATTCATCCATTCATTCTGGTTTTATTCTCACCGAAGATAAAGTTGCAGTTTACACTGAGCATGAAATATTCGGCAGATTTTTCAGGAGCAAACGAAAAGGCAAAATTGCCAAAGGGATTTCATTCAGGGAGTTAAACAGCGTTAATTACGGTGATCTGATGGTCCATAATAAATTCGGTATCGGCAAATATGCAGGACTGAAGAAAATACAAGTGGGAGGAGTTGAACAGGAAGCTGTCAAACTTATTTATAAAGATAATGATGAACTTTTTGTTAATATAAATTCCCTCCATCAGTTAAGTAAATATTCTGCACAGGAAGGAGTTCAGCCTTCACTCAGCAAGCTTGGAACAGCTCAATGGGACAGAATAAAAAACAGGGCACGGAAAAAGTTAAAGGAAATAGCAGGTGAACTTATAAAGTTATATGCTGAAAGGAGATCTTCTAAGGGTTTCAGTTTTTCGCCGGACTCACTCTGGCAGAAGGAACTTGAAGCATCCTTCATCTACGAAGATACTCCGGATCAGCGGAAAGCATGGGACGATGTGAGAAAAGATATGGAGTCACCTTATCCTATGGATAGATTAATATGCGGAGATGTAGGATTCGGGAAAACTGAAATAGCAGTAAGAGCTGCATTCAAGGCTGTGCAAGACAATAAACAGGTTGCAGTTCTCGTCCCTACAACTATACTTGCAGAACAGCATTACAATACTTTCAGGGACAGACTTTCACAATGGGCTGTTGAGGTTGAACATCTTTCAAGATTTAAAACACAATCTGAACAAAGGGTTATCCTCAATAAACTTGAGGAAGGGAAAATAAATGTTATAATAGGAACTCACAGACTTCTCTCAAAAGATGTGAAGTTCAAAGATCTCGGCCTGTTAGTCATAGATGAAGAACAGAGATTTGGAGTTACAGCCAAGGAGAAAATTAAAATGTTAAAGAAAAATATTGACGTGCTTACTCTCACAGCAACTCCTATTCCAAGAACTTTAAACTTTTCACTGCTTGGAGCAAGGGATTTTTCTGTGATAAACACTCCACCTCCAAACCGTCAGCCGATACATACCGAAATCATAGGATTTGACATAAGCAGGATCTCTGAAGCTATAGAAAATGAGATCTCAAGGGGCGGGCAGGTTTATTTTGTAAATGATAAAGTAAAGGGTCTGGAGGAACTATCTGAAATTGTAAGACGTAATGTTCCTTCTGCAAGACCAGTCATAGCACACGGACAGATGGAACCGGCTAAACTTGAAAAAGTTATGATGAGATTTCTTGAAAAGAAAACAAATGTTCTTGTGTGTACAAAAATAATAGAATCGGGGCTTGATATACCGAGTGTTAATACAATAATTATAAACCATGCTGAAAATTTCGGACTTGCTGAACTTTATCAGTTAAGAGGAAGGGTAGGACGTTCAAACATAAAATCATATGCATACCTGATAACTCCACCGGGCAGTTCACTGACAAGACAGGCAGTGAGAAGACTACATGCACTTGAAGAATTTACTGAGCTTGGAAGCGGACTTAATCTTGCCTTACGTGACCTTGAAATCAGAGGTGCTGGGAATCTACTCGGAGCTGAACAAAGCGGATTCATAGCAGAAATGGGATTTGAAACATATATGCAGATACTGGATGAAGCCTTAAAAGAGCTGAAAGGTTCAGAGCATTCACTGGCTTTATCTATGCAGACAAAGAAATCTTCACATATTGTGAACTTCACTTTGGAATCTGATATTCCGATGCTGATACCGGAAAGTTACGTTCAGGATGAGAATATTCGTTTGGAAATGTATCAGAGGCTTTCAAAATCCCTGAATACAGAAGAAATTGATTCTATAAGAGATGAGATGAAGGATCGTTTCGGTCTGCTGCCGCAAGAGCTTGAATCTCTGATAACTCACGTAATGATGAAAATAAAACTTATTAAATGCGGATTTAAGAAAATGAATATTAGCCGGGGGATTATGACCCTGACATTTAATGAAGAAAATGATGAAATTTTTTCAAATGGTTACTTTCAGGAGCTGATAAATTTTCTGAACAATAACAGAAAAGATAAGTTCAGACTGAAACAGGATAAGAAATATCTTACTTTGGAAATTGAGCTGAGTAATGATTGTATTTATGAAAAACTTAATGAGTCAAATATATTAGTCGAAGAATTTTACAAACTGAGAAAAACTGTTGATTAAGACTATATAATTATTTAAGTTTGAAAAAGGAGGAACGTCCTATGAAGTCAGTTTTAATTCTCATGACATCATTTCTGATATTATTCCAGTCTTACTCTCAGGTCAGTCAGCTATGGACGAAACGATATAACGGAACGGGGAATTCATATGATGAAGCAACTTCTGTTTGGATTGATAACTCCGGTAATATATATATAGCAGGCGGAAGTACCGGCTCCGGCTCGGGACTTGATTTTACCGTTATAAAATATAATTCTTTAGGTGATGTTATATGGACTGCTAGATATAATGGTCCGGGTAATGGTTTTGATGATGCATATTCAGTTAAATGTGATAATCAGGGAAATGTTTATGTAAGCGGTTCAAGTGAGGGGGCAGGCAGCGGACTGGACTACTGTGTTGTAAAATATAATCCTTCCGGTGTTCAGCAGTGGGTTTACCGGTATAATGGTCCGGGGAATCTTACTGATGAAGTTTACTCAATCCAGATTGACAACTCAGGAAATGTTTACATTACAGGTTACAGTAACGGCGGCTCAACTATGGATGATATATGCACAATCAAATTAAATT
>JAOADS010000044.1 GCA_026417195.1 Ignavibacteria bacterium
AGATGTGTATAAGAGACAGGTTCCTACAGCCTGAGAGAGTTCTCCTCTGCGTTTTGAAATAGCAAGAAATAGTGAAATAAATATGGTTGTAAGGACCATCCAGTTTGAAATGGGAACGCTTATTGCAGCTGCACCACCCAGAACTCTCAGCATGAAACCAAATGAAATAAAGAATACATCAAGCAGAACTATTGATTTTACCTTAAATGAGTAAAGGAAATTGGTAATGAAATACACAACTATAACTGCAGCGAAAAGGTGATTAGTGAAAAATAAACCGGTAATTATCAGAAGGATTATAATCAGAAAAAAAATTAATGCCTGTTTTGTGCTTATTTCTCCGGATGCAATCGGTCTGTATTTTTTTTTAGGATGAACACGGTCTGATTCGGCATCTATTATATCGTTTATTATATATACTGCGCTTGATGAAAGTGAAAATATGAAGAATGCAAGAACTGCGGGGATAAGGTATTCCAAATGAAAAATATGCTTGGAGAACAGTAGCGGTGCAAAAACAAAAAAGTTTTTAATCCACTGTTTAAGCCGGATGAGTTTTATGTAGTTAATTATCATCAGTCTAATCTTATTTTATCCCAATGTATTTTATAAACAATTTTCTCAGCCCCTCCGCAAATTGTATTTTTCTCCAGTTTTGCGGAATAAACCTGTTCAAGGGAATTTTTATAATTTTCAATTATGTATTCAAACCAGTCGGGATATATGATTATATAATTTACATTTTTCGATTTCAGAAGCCTGAAAATTTCCTCCGCACCTTCCTCATAACTAAGTTTCTGTATTCTGAAAACCTCAGGCGTTACAAGTCCAGCCAGATCAACACAATATTTTTTAGTTATAAATGTTATTGCACCAATGTCATTCATTCCGAAGGCAGTTTCTTCAGACAGATTATCTCTCAGCCACCTTGCAGTCTTTACCTGCTGATTATTTATGTTTTCAACATTCCAGCCCAGAGCGTGTGCAAATACAGCGGCGTTAAACAACGATAATGCAAATATAAAAGTTAAAATCCCTTTTAAAAACAGATTTGATCTTTTATGAAAAAAAGTTAAGCTTTTCTGAAGAATATCTATTGCTGCGATATTTATAAAAGGGATCAGAGGGATAAGATATCTGCCGTGATGTCTCCAGTTAGGAGCTACAATTGATGAAAGAGCGGGCAGTAAAATTATCCAGAGATATAATAAAAGCAGTTTTTGTTCTGTTTTGCCCTTGATTAGATTATAAATAAAGTAAGCTGATGCAACAATCCATAATATTAATATTACAAAGTTATCCTTGAAAAAAAGTTTACCAGTCTCAGTCAGAAAGCGAAAGTCCGGAAATAACTTTACAGTACCTACCTGACCTTCGTATGTGTTAGGCAGGAAACTTCCGGAATAAATATAGGAAAATACAGGATAAGGAAGAGCCATCATAACGAATATAATAAGAGAAATCAGAAAGTTTTTATAGTTGAAGTTAAAATTTTTTCTGAATTTAAAAAAAATAAACGCATAATAAATCAGAGCTAGAAGATATGCTTCCGGTCTGACGTTCACAGCAAGTCCCATCAGAAAACCTGTTGAAATGCGGATTCGGTGAGAATATAATTCTGACAGATGATTACAGATAATTAATACCGTTAATAATGTAAAAAGAGTAATTTCCATTCCGGAAAGAGATGACCAGAGAAGACGTCCGTTAAGTAAAGTTAAGAGGGAAATTACAAATGCATATCCTTCTGTAAAACCCAGTTTCCTGCATAACCTGTAAAATTCAATAACAAGTATTAAAAAAAACATTGATGAAGCAAACAGTGCAAAAGGAAGTATAAAGTTATTACCTATGAGAAACGGGAAACTTAAGATAATTACCCAAAGAGGTGAAGTTGTACCGGGGGTGGGTTCGTTCAGATTATACTGAAAAAAATAACCTGATGAGAAGTTTTCAGCGAACCTGAAATGAATCCAGACATCATCAAGAGGCACACCTAATGAACCTGCAATTAAATATTCAGAGAGAAGATATACAGACTGGATGATTACAAAACAAAAAATCAGTATCAGGATATATTTATTCCTATCAGACAAAGGGGTAAGAGTATTACCAAATCGTTTCAGAACACTGATTGTTCCTGATAAACTCCGAAAGGCTCTTTCAGGGCATTACACATTTCACCAAGGGTTACATTATGTCTTGCGCAGTCAAGTATTCTCGGCATCAGGTTCGTTCCTTCATTTGCTGACTTTATGAGTTCGTTCAATGTTTCCTTTACTTTTTCGGCATTTCTGGAAGCTTTAAGTTCCCTGAGCCTTGCAATCTGCTTATGCTCAACTTCCTTCGGTATCTTCAGTATGGGAATTTCTATCTTTTCTTCTTCTTCAATAAACTCATTAACCCCTACAACTATTTTCTCCTTTCTGTCAAGTTCCATCTGATATTTGTAAGCAGCATCTGCTATTTCCTTCTGAAAGAATCCCGCTTCAATTGCCGGTATAACACCTCCCAGAGCATCTATTTTTCTGAAATACTCCTCAGCCTGTTCTTCCATTTTCTTTGTCAGGGCTTCAACATAATAACTTCCACCCAGCGGATCTACTGTGTTAATTACACCATGTTCATAGGCTATGATCTGCTGAGTCCTTAAAGCTATTTTCACAGCTTTGTCCGATGGAAGGGCAAGTGTTTCGTCCATTGAATTAGTATGCAGACTCTGTGTTCCTCCAAGCACTGCAGCAAGAGCTTCAATTGCAGTTCTTACTATATTGTTTTCCGGCTGTTGTGCAGTAAGCGAGCATCCGGCAGTTTGAGTGTGAAATCTCAAAGTCCATGATTTTGGATTCTTTGCTCCGTATTTATATCTCATTCTTTTAGCATATATTTTCCTTGCAGCTCTGAACTTGGCAATTTCTTCAAAGAAATCTAAATGGGAGTTGAAAAAGAATGATATTCTCGGCGCAAATGAATCAACATCCATCCCTCTTGCGATACAGGCTTCTATATATGCAAAGCCGTCAGCAAGCGTAAAGGCAAGTTCCTGAACAGCGGTTGAGCCAGCCTCCCTTATATGATATCCGCTTACTGATATCGGATTGAACTGAGGAACGTTATCTCTGCAATACTCTATCATGTCAACTATGATCCTCATTGAAGGTTCGGGATTATAGATAAATTCTTTCTGTGCTATGTATTCCTTCAATATGTCATTCTGCAAAGTTCCCCTTAGTTTCTCGAAAGGAACTCCCTGTGACTCAGCTACGCCTAGATAAAAAGCAAATATCATCGCAGCTGGTGAATTTATAGTCATAGAAGTGGAAACTTTATCAAGCGGAATTCCGTCAAACAAAACTTTCATATCTTCCAGAGAGGAAATTGCAACTCCGCAGATTCCAACTTCTCCTTCTGAGAGTTCGTCATCTGAGTCCCAGCCCATCAGTGTAGGCATATCAAATGCGACCGACAGACCGGTCTGCCCGTGCTCAAGCAGATATTTGAAACGTTTATTCGTATCCTCAGGAGTTCCGAAACCAGCGAACTGACGCATTGTCCAGAGTTTACCTCTGTAAAGATTATGGTGTATTCCCCTTGTGTATGGAAACTCACCGGGATAACCTATTTCGCTGTCATAGTCTATATCTTTCACATCTTCTGGCGTATAGACTAAGTCCACATCTTCACCGCTCAATGAGGTGAATTTCATTCCCGTTGTTTTCATACGGGATGCTGTTTCCAGCCAATGTTTTTTTGATTTACTTTTTTTAAGTAATGGATTTTCCTGACCGTTCTGAGACATAATCTTAAATATTTAATTAATTTCTAAAATAACAATATTAAGTAAACTAATCCATATTATTTTCTGTTCTTATTTTTATCGTGATTTATAGCGATATTCTGTCATTTAAATGAGAATTGTTTTTGTTTAACTTTGTTAATAATAACAGAGTTATATAATATTTATTTTATAGAAACTTGCTCATTGAAGAAGAAAAGGAACGTTACCTGCGACATTTAATTCTTCCCGGATTTGGTGAGGAAGCGCAGCTAAAACTTAAACAATCATCTGTACTGATTGTCGGAGCCGGAGGACTTGGTTCTCCAGCAGCGTTGTATCTTACAGCCCAAGGCATAGGTAAACTTGGAATCATAGACTACGATACTGTAAGTCTCTCAAATCTTCATAGACAGATACTCTTCACTGATAAGGATATTTCCCAGTCCAAAGCTCAAAGGGGGAGTGAATTTCTGAGAGCTGTAAATCCGTTTGTAGAAATCGAGACATACAATGAAAAGATAAGTTTTGAAAATGCGGAAAGAATAATTTCTTCTTATGATCTTGTAATTGACGGTTCGGATAATTTTGCAACAAAGTATCTTTTAAACGATGCTTGTGTTTTAAATAATAAGCCTTTGATTTTCGGGAGTGTTCTTCGTTTTGAAGCACAGATTTCATTTCTTAATCTTCCCGGAGGACCATGTTACCGTTGCATTTTTCCTAAACCAGCGGAGGTCCCTGATTGCAGCGAAGCCGGTGTTTTAGGAGTAGTACCCGGAATTGCCGGAACTGTTATGGCTTTAGAGGCAGTGAAGTATCTTACAGGGGTCGGTGATTTACTTAAAGGGGAAATGCTTCTTATAGATACATTGAAAATGAAGTTCAGACTGGTTAACTTTACCAAAAACCCAGCTTGTGTAATTTGTTCAGATAATCCGTTAATTTCCCGGTTAAGTGAAAATAATATAAAATGTAATAATCAAAATAAAACTTTATATATGAGTGATCACGAAATTTCTGTTGAAGAACTTAAAAAGAAAATGGACTCAGGAGATAATTTTTTTCTTCTTGATGTGAGGGAAATGCATGAAATTCCAATAGCATCAATAGGAGGAACTGTAATCCCCCTAAGTGAGCTTATGGATAGGTTGGATGAACTTCCGGTAAACAAAGACGAGGAGATAGTAGTTTACTGCCGTACAGGAAACCGAAGTCATCACGCTGTAAATTATATAGTAAATGAGTTAGGATACCGTAACGTTAAAAACCTTGTCGGCGGACTTCATGCCTGGCATGACAGAATAGATCCGTCAGTCAAAAAATATTAAATTTATATCAATGAGCTCTTTGAAAAGAAAAATCAATTTATATTTTTTAATAGGGTTTGGAGTTTTACTAGTTTTTTTAGTATCACGTGCCTTAACCGATGATACTGATAAATTTTCATCAGGTGCTAAAAGGCTTAAAACAACTTCCGGAGCACTTGAGTCAATGCAATATCTTACACTTGTCCGTTCATATCCGGAAAGGGATATACCTCAGGATAAATTTTACGCAGCATTTGAATATTCAAAAGCAAATCTACAAGAGCTTCAGACTGAAAGCACATCTACAGAATGGATTTCATTGGGACCTAAAAACGTTGGAGGCAGGAGTCTTTGTGTAGCACTTCATCCTTGGGACACTTCTGTTATATTCATAGGAGCAGCTTCAGGTGGTTTATGGAAATCAACAACTGGTGGAATGGGAGCAAATGCCTGGACATACATTGAAACCGGTTATCCGTCATCTGCTGTGAGTTCCATTTTGATTGATTCGGCAAATCCAAATGTAATGTACATTGGCACAGGCGAAAATTACGGTGTTCAGTATTCTTACTTCGGCGTTGACATTCGTGTTACAAGAGGGATGTACGGCATAGGTATCCTTAAAACAACTAACGGCGGGCTTACTTGGACTAAATCTTTAGACTGGTCATATAATTCACAGCGTGGTGTATGGAAGGTTATATTTAATCCCAGAAACAGAAATGTTCTTTATGCAGCAACTTCTGAAGGTGTCTGGAAATCAAATAACACAGGGGCTTCCTGGTTTCAGGTTTTGAATTACCAGATGGTAGTTGATATAGAAATAAATCCCGCAGATACTTCCGTGCTTTACATTTCAGTCGGTAATCTTACCAATTATGTTCCTAACGCAAATGTAGGTATATACAAAACAACAAACAGCGGTTCTACCTGGACAAAGCTTACCGGAGGATTGCCTTCATCATGGACAGGAAAAACAATGATAGCCCTTTATCCCAGAAATCCGAACCGCATAATAGCAAGTATAGCTAATGACTTTACTTCACAGGGTATGTATCTGAGCACTGATGCCGGGACCACTTGGACATTGCTTGCAGGCACAAGCTCAAATTATCTTGGTTCCCAGGGGTGGTTTACCAATCCTGTTCACATTAAAGATGATGATTCATCAAGAGTAATAGTTGGAGGAGTAGATCTCTATCGTTCAACTAGCGGTGGTTCAAACATAGTTAAGGTATCAGACTGGTCATTATGGCTTCTTGGCGTTATTGTACCTCCCGGTGGTGTTGAGGGATCAAGTCCTATGTATGCTCACGCAGATCATCATGATATAGTTTCAAATTACAGGGATTACAATAAACTTTACATAGCAACTGACGGAGGATTATTCAGAACAAACGATTTCGGAACAACCTATTACGGTTGTAACGGAGGTTATCAGACTACACAGTTCTACAACGGTTTTGCAAATTCCCTGACGGATACAAATTTCGCTCTCGGAGGTTTACAGGATAATGCAACAGCACGTTACGAAGGCACTATAGCCTGGCGAAAGGTTTACGGAGGTGACGGCTTCTGGTGTGCTATAAATCATCTCAATAATTCAATTGCTTACGTTTCATATACTTATTCAACGATTTTACGTTCGATGGACGGAGCCATAAATAACTTTTCTTCAGTTTCTCCTCCGGGTGCTGGAAGCTCGTCAAATTATGCTTTTTCATCACCGTATATTCTATGC
>JAOADS010000045.1 GCA_026417195.1 Ignavibacteria bacterium
CCCTAATACTCTGCCTAACGGAATAAGACGAGTTGAGGAACTTTCCGCATCGAGCGGTGCCTTACTGAATTTAAATACAGATAATGATGGGCTCTGGTCAAGCGGTGCAAACACTGTAAATCCCGGCGGCGGAGCAACGAATCCGATTGTCCTCACTGAAGATGATATTCCGCTTCCTGTAATCATAGGTTCAATGAACATAGAAGTCTCCCGGAATAATGTTCATCTCAGATGGACTACACTCTCGGAAATAAATAATGCGGGTTTCACGCTTATGAGAAAATCTGATAAAGAAAATTCATGGAAAGAAGTTGCTTTTGTTCAGGGAAAGGGTAACAGTTCCCAGCCGGTTGAATATTCATTCAGTGACTTCGGGCTTCAGCCGGGGAAATATACATATAAACTTCTTCAGAGAGATTACAACGGAGGCGAGGAAACTTTTAACTTCCCTTCCAGTGCGGAAGTAGAAAGACCGGCTGAATTTAATCTTTCCCAGAATTATCCTAATCCTTCCAATCCATCCTCCGTTATTGAATTCACTTTACCCGAGAAAAGCAGGGTTTCACTTAAAGTTTATGACGTTTCAGGAAGAATGGTTCTGAATCTTGCGGAAGGCATTTACGAAGCAGGATACCATAAGTTTACATTCAACGGCACATCACTCGCATCGGGAGTTTATTTTTACAGGCTCGAGGCTCAGTCCGGTGAACTTTCATATACACGTACAATGAAGATGGTTTTAATAAAGTAACAAAAACACATTCTGTCATACCTGCACAAGCGGGTATCTTTTTTAGATTCCAGCTTTCACGGGAATGACATCTGTTTAAAAAGTACGGGAATGACAGATTACATGCTACAAACTCTCATACTCCCATATGAAAAACAGCCGTTAAGTGAAAAACTGAGCTTGCGTTAAAAAAATCCGGACTGTCTGATCCACGATTACATTAGCAAGTGAAGAATCCCGGGACTACTTTATCAATCTCATTTTTCTTGTCTCAACAAAATTCTCAGACTTAATCTGATAAAGATAATATCCTCTGTTGTAATTTCCTGCATCCCAGTTTATCTTATACGTACCTCCGCTTAATTTCTGATTCACAAGTTTTGTAACCTCTCTTCCTTTAGAATCATAGATAATGATCTGAACCGTTCCATTATACTTAGCCGGCACATCAAATCTGATTACAGTCGTGGATGCAAAAGGCTCGGGATCATTGGGATAAAGCCTGAACTCAGAAGGAACTTTATTACCTATCTTTTCCAGCTGCCCCAGAAGTGTGGTAAAGGTCCATATTAAAGAATAGTTACTTACACCTCCCACATTTCTTGCTGAAACTTTCCAGTAATACGTTTTTCCGTTCTGAAGTACTCCGGGCTGAATATGATAGGAAGATTCAGAAAGTCCTGATTCATTAACAACGACATTCAGGAAATTCAGGTCAGAAGCTACCTGAATGGAATATTCAGTTGCACCGGGCACATCTTCCCAATCCAGAACCGGAGTAAGCGACTGACCGGTTGAAGCGTCTGGAAGAGATAAAAGCTTAGGTGGCTGGGGAGGCTGCACGTTACCTATGCCTACTGCCCATGCTTCAGACCAGGGAACAGTCCCTGCTTCATTTGTAGCATTGATACGCCAGAAGTAAACAGTATTGGAATTTAACTTGTCTGGCGAAATGGTTAATTCGTTAGTGGTGATATTTTCAACATCAAGTACGGTGTTGGAAAATTTTCTGTCAGTTGCAACCTGGACCCTGTAGCTCGCCGCTGTTAAAACCTTCTTCCATGAAAGAATAAGGGAAGAGGGATTACCGTTTGATCCGTTTGCCGGACTTAAAGGCTCAGGTATTTCAGGTTTCGTGAGAACTGTAAATCTCCAGACCTGAGACCAGGGACCAGGACCAGCTATGTTGTTACAGTTAATTCTCCAGAAGTATGTGGTATTGTTCTGAAGATGATAATCAGGAATTGTAAACTGAGACAGAGAAAACACCGAAGTATCATAGACAACGGAACTGAATGACTCATTCCTTGATATCTGGATTCTATAGAAATCACAGCCTGATACATCATCCCAGTCGAAAAAAGCATTCAGAGGTATACCAACTGAATTATGAGCCGGCGATAAAAGTTGCGGAAATACCTGAGGCTGAGCCTGTCTGTATTTAATAGTGGTAATGTCATAGGATGTTCCGCTGCCGATACTTGAACCAGATAATAATACATTGCCATTATTATCAATTAATACATTCGAAGCCTGATCAGCTGAGTTTCCTGAACCGTTATATGAGGAAACCCATAATTGTTCACCAAGTGAGTTATACTTTAAAATCAGGAAATCGTCATCGCTGCCGTTCCAGCTCATACCGGTAACATATATACTTCCCAGTTTGTCAACTACCATTGAAGTTACCAGATCCTGATTATTAGCCGAGCCGTTATAAACACTTGACCATATTTCTGCACCCTGTGAATTATATTTTATTGTAACCATGTCCCAGTTGGTCCCGCTGCCTGCGCTGTTTCCGCTTACAACGATATTACCTTCATTATCAATATGTAAAGCTACGGGCATCTCATTAAGTGAAGATTGACCGTTATATCTTGAAACCCACTGCTGAACACCGGATGAATTGTATTTAACAGTAGCTATATCCATTCCGTTTCCTTTAACAAAGGTGGAACCTGTTACATAAACATCCCCTTCTTCAGAAATTAAAATTTCAACTGCCTCATCGTTACCATTTGAAATACCGTTGTATCTTCTAACCCAGACAGAGTCCCCTGAGGCAGAATACTTAATTGTGCAAAAATCAAAACCTGTCTGGTAACCGGAACTGGTTCCAGTAACATAAACATAACCCTGCCTGTCACGGGTAACCCCAACCGAACGGTCTGTGCTGTTTCCGCTACCGTTATACTTTTTCTGCCATACAATATCACCTCCGGAATTAAGTTTCACCGTCAGGTAATCTATACCTGATTCTTCGGTTTCAATAAAACCGGTTACTACAACACTGCCGTCTTCTTCAACGTGCAGGTCTGTTGCCTGATCGTTTTTCCCGACGCCTCCGTCTAAAGTCTTTGTCCATATTATTTCACCTTCAGAGTTAACCTTTAGTATCAGGAAATCCACAGCACCGTTTTTAGTTGTTGAATAACCACACACATATATGTTACCGTTCCCGTCAAGCTCTATAGCAGACGGCTTGTCAGAAGAGTTACCGGAACCATTGTATATAGCCTTCCATATTTCAGTTCCGGACGAAGTGTACTTCAAAACTATAATATCTTCATTGGCTTCAGTGGTGTAACCTGCAATGTAAACATGATCATTATCTACAGCCATTGACAATGCAACATCAGCATTGTTGACATTGCCGTTATACCTGCTGATCCAGAGGTTACTAACCTGTGACATTAAATCCCAGCTTAATGAGACTGAAAGTATAAAAGGGAAAAATATTTTAAATTTCCTTGAGATTAAAGAATAGAAATTAAAGATGGTATTTGGAATTATGTCCATCATGACTGCTAAAATTTAGTTTAATTATACGGGAACGTATAAAATTAATCATAAGATTTAATAAATACAACTATAGAATTTTTTCGGATCAGAGACTTCATCTCCGTATTTTCGAAACAGAACGTTGTCATTCTGAGCCCTTCAATTCCTTGAGGGCAAGCCAAGAATCTCCAAACAAGCATTGTCACGCTCGCGTAAGCGGGCATCTTGTTGTTTAGATTCCCGCGGGAATTCACCCCCTTGTAAAAGGGGCGGGAATGACATAAACACAGGGGAGTCTTATAATAACTGCTTTCCTGTACAAAACTAAATTACAAAAATTTATTGTTTTATGTTTTGATATGTTTATTTTTTTAACTATTTTAGACACGAAAAAACTGATATGTTTACAAAACGTACATAATAATGTTTAACAGACTTGAACCCTATAACTCTCTGAAAAATCTTCCTCCATTAAACTTCAATCCAGAATTCTATTTTACATATTAAAGAAACGTTATCCTAAAAGAACTCACCTCCTTTTCCTTTGAAACTCCGTGAAGTAATGGGTATATTTGTATCTTAAATTCAGTAATAAAGAAAGAAAGGCTGATTTTAAATGTTAAAATTCCCAATATCTGTTGCGATCGTTATCTTATCATTGTGTTTTATAATTTCATGTAACAAGAAAGATGACCCCGGAACAGTTCAAAACACCTCTAAAAGCGAGTTCATTATAAAAGACAGTGTAACGGGTGCAGAAAAAGTAATTCTGAAATATAAGGTTAAAAAAGGTGACGTTTTTAAGTATAAAATGATCGCAAAAACTTCCAATATGGAAAAATCCCCGGCAACAGAAGATAAAGAGATAAAGCAGGATAATGAAATTAATTATTTTTATACTAAGGAAGTCCTTGATGTTGATGAAAGCGGAATTGCAAACTTTAAGGTAACCTTTGACTCAATTACAATATCATCAAAAATGGATGAAGAGTCAATATTTTACAATTCAAACGTAAACGACAGCGTTAGAGAAAATCCGGCTTTTATTCAGTATAATGCAATCATAAACAATCCGTTTTATATGAGGGTAAGTCCTCAGGGAGAAATTAATGACGTTTACGGACTTGAAAAGGTATTTGAAAATCTCTTCAAGGCACTGGGAGATACTCTGGACGAAAGGGAGAAAATGGAAATCAAACAACAGTTCGGTCAGGAATCAATAAAAGAAATCCTTCAGCAGGAATATCAGATATGTCCTAAAGATCCTTTAAGCGTTGATTCAAGCTGGACAAAGTCATTTACAACCACCGTGCTTTTCTTTGAGGTTCTCAACAACGCAAAATATACTCTTAAAGGAATTGATGATAAAAACGGAAACATATTAGCTAACATTGAAGCACTCCTTAATGTTGAATTTAAAAATAAGGAAGTCAAGGAAAGAGGTATGAAAATTGCAATTGCTGATTCTGAAACTACGGGCTCAGGAAAAATTTCAATTAACCTCAACAAAGGTTGCATCCAGTCTAAAGAAACATCAACAACATTAAGGCTTGATTTAAAGCTTTCAGCCGGAGGACAATCCGCTATGTCATCCCAGGGAGTAACAACTAACCTGATAGTTCAGCTTCTCAACTGAAATGAAATTACAAAGTCTTAAAATAATTGATCATCCGGTAGCAAAAGCATATCTTACAAAAATAAGAGACAGGAATACATCCCACTTTGAATTCAGTCAGTTTGTGGAAAGACTATCTATGCTGCTTGCATATGAAGCATCTTCGGGGCTTAAAACAAAATCAAAAAAAATCCATACGCCTCTTGCACCTTATAAAGGCGTTGAAATCAAACAGGAGATTATTTTGTTACCTATCTTAAGAGCTGGCCTTGGCTTATTGGGTGGATTTTCAAGGCTTTTCCCTGATGCTAAGATAAGCCACCTCGGAATTTACAGAGATGAGGAAACACTTCTGCCTGTGAAATATTATTTCAAATTTCCTGAGCTTAAAAACTCAAGAAATGCCTCTGTATTTATTCTTGATCCAATGCTTGCCACCGGTGGGAGTATGAACTTTGCAATCAACGAAGTTAAAATCAAAGGGATAAGAACTATCGTTGTATGCAGTCTTGTTTCAGCCCCTGAAGGTGTAAATGAAGTTTTGAAACTTCATCCTGATATTAAAATATATACCTGTTCACTTGATAAGAAGCTCAATGATAAGGGATATATAATCCCCGGACTCGGAGATGCTGGCGACAGGTTATTCGGAACTCATTAAAAAATAAAATATGCTTAGTCCCCTTTACAGAAAAAAACTTGATGAACTGCTTCAGACCTGCAGGGCTAACCTCCCTGATGTTAATGAGAAGCTGATAACAGATGCATTCAGGTTCAGCCTTAATGCCCATAAAATGGACAAACGAGCGTCTGGCGAGCCATTTATAGTTCATCCTTACGAGGTAGCTATGATAGTTGCAAGGGAAATTCCATTGGATGACGTTACCGTAGCTTCTGCACTTCTTCATGATATAGCTGAAGACACCGGTTTTACAATAAATGATATAAAGGAAGAGTTCGGAGAGGATATAGCTGAAATAGTTGACGGTGCAACAAAGATTGAAGGAATGTTTGAAAACTATGAAGCTAAACAGGTTGAGAATTACCGAAAGATGCTTCTTTCAATGTCAAACGATATAAGGGTAATTCTGGTTAAATTTGCTGATCGCCTTCATAACATGAGAACTCTTGAATACCTGAATCCGGAAAGACAGGTCAGAATGTCAAGAGAAACCATGGAAATCTACGCACCTCTTGCCCATCGTCTCGGTCTTTCCAGAGTTAAAACAGAATTTGAAGATCTTGCATTTAAATATCTTGACAGACAGTTATATAAGGAAATCTCCAAGAAAGTAATTGCCAAGAAAAAAGAACGTGAGGCATACGTTAAGAAATTCATAAAGCCGATAGAGGAAGCATTGAAAGCTGAAGGATTTAAATTTGAAATATCAGGCAGGGCAAAACATCTTTACAGTATAGCCAAAAAAATGCTTTCCCGCGGAAAGTCATTCGAAGAGATTTACGATCTGTTTGCTGTAAGAATCATACTTGATACTGATGACCGTAATGACTGTTTCACTGTTTACGGAATAATCTCTGAAATTTATATACCTGTTCCTGAACGGTTCAAAGATTACATCTCGCTGCCTAAACAAAATGGCTATCAGTCTATTCATACCACGCTCATAGGACCGGAAGGTAAAATGGTTGAAGTTCAGATAAGAACGAAAGATATGCATGAAGTAGCAGAAAAAGGTGTTGCCGCACACTGGAAATATAAAGAAAATATTCACTCAAACGATAAACAGATGGAAGACTGGATAAGCTGGATAAGGGAACTTTTTGATTCTTCATCAAGAGACTCTACGCCGAGACAGATAATGGAAGGACTGAAATTAAACCTTTATCAGGATGAGATATATGTTTTCACCCCGAAAGGAGAACTGAAAATACTTCCGGTAAATTCCACACCGGTTGATTTCGCATTCTTGATCCATACTGAAGTAGGTTATAAATGTATAGGGGCAAAGGTTAACGGAAGAATAGTGCCTCTTGATACAAAGCTGAGAAGCGGAGATCAGGTTGAAATAATAACTTCAAAGATAAAAAAACCTCACAGAGACTGGGAGAAATTTGTTGTTACCCATAAAGCTAAAAGTGACATAAATAAATTCTTCAACAGCGAACGAAGGGCTAAAATTGAACAAGGAAGGGAAATCTGGGAGAAGAAAGCAAGAAAAAATAAATTTTTCATCTCAGAAGATGAACTCATTAGACTTATCTCAAGACTTAAGTTTGAGAGCTTACAGTCTCTGTATATTTCTCTTTCAGAAGGTAAAATTACAGCTGACGAACTCTATGACCTGATTAAAGATAAAAACAAACTCATTTCCGGAGAAATTGACTCGCCCTGGGTGAAAACACAGGAAAAGAACTTCACACATAAAATCAAGGAAACTGAAAATAACCTGTTTGAGACATATATAAAATCAGCAAGGGCTGCTAAAAACAAAATACTTGCCGGCGGTGACGTAAAAGATATTATGTTCTCTTACGCTAACTGCTGCAACCCTATTCCCGGTGAGGATATTATCGGTTTCATAACCAAGACTGAAGGGATCAAGGTTCATAAGAAATCATGTAAGAACCTGTCAAATCTCTTTCTGTCTGACCCTCAGAGACTTATAGACGTGCAATGGCCTGAACAGATTGAAGATGAATTTTACGTAGGGATAAGAATAAACGGTGAAGACCGTCCGGCTATGCTGAATGAAATAACAAGTGTTATATCTTCCCATCTAAACACAAATATCAAAAGTGTTAACATTGCATCTAAAGGAACTCTTTTTGAAGGGACGGTTATATTAATGGTAAAAAATATTAATCACCTAAATGAACTTATTAACAAAATAAAAACTATAGAGGGCGTACTGGATGTTAAGAGATTTGAAGAGTAAAATTTTTATATTCCCCTTTCTCTTTCTAACATCAATTTTCTTCATAGTCCTGTTATCCGGAAACACCGGGAAAGTTGAGCCCGAATCATGTTCATCAGATACACTTCTTTTCCCCGGAGAAAAACATTTCAGAAATATCAGAATGCTTACAAACGGAGGAGAAAATGCCGAAGCATATTTCTCATTTGACGGAACGAAAATCATTTTTCAGTCAACCAGAGAACCTTATGACTGTGATCAGATTTTTATAATGAATTTAGATGGCTCAAATCTCAGACTTGTAAGCACAGGCAAAGGAAGAACAACGTGTTCATACTTCATGCCGGATGGTAAACTCATACTATATTCATCAACACATCTTGGAAGTGAATCGTGTCCTCAGAAACCAGACTTCTCCAGAGGATATGTCTGGGCATTATATAAGGATTACGATATCTTCATATCAGACACATCAGGGAAAATAGTGAAACAACTTACTTCTTCTGGATATTACGACGCAGAAGCTACAGTGTCACCAAAAGGTGATAAAATAGTTTTCACATCAACACGCGACGGAGATATTGAGCTTTATTCAATGAATCCTGACGGAAGCAATGTAAAAAGACTTACAGACGCACCCGGTTATGACGGAGGAGCATTTTTTTCCTACGACGGTGAGATGATAGTATTCAGGGCATCAAGATTTGATAATGAAAATGATCTTAACGAATACAGGAGACTTTTGGAACAGGGTTTGGTGCGTCCGTCAAAGCTGGATATTTATGTAATGAACTCTGACGGAACAAACATAAGGCGTTTAACTAACAACGGAGCAGCTAACTTCGGCCCTTATTTTTTCCCGGACAACAAAAGAATTATCTTCTCCTCAAACATGGATGATCCGGGTGGCAGAAACTTTGAGCTTTACATGATAAATATAGATGGCACGGGACTTGAAAGAGTAACATTTAATCCTACATTTGATGGATTCCCGATGTTCGCCCTTGACGGTTCAGATAAATTCATATTCTGTTCTAACAGATTTAATTCAAAACCGGGGGAAACAAACGTATTCCTCTGTGAATGGGTAGAATAAGACATATTAAAAACCATATCCATGCTTAAAAATTTATCATTAATTCTTTCGCTATTTTCATTTACTTATGCCTCATCAGATGATCCATATATAACTTCAAATGAACTGATGGAACACATAAAATATCTTTCATCAGATGAGCTTCGTGGAAGGTTTCCCGGAACAGAAGGAGATTCACTGACTCAGGAATA
>JAOADS010000046.1 GCA_026417195.1 Ignavibacteria bacterium
ACAGTATATACTTTAGTGTTATAGCGGTTCTGGACGGCGAAAACAGAGTCAAGGTTTATTCTTTGGGATGAGTTCTCCATTCCGTCTGTAAAGGCAATTACTGTCTTAATTACAGAGGGATTGCTGTTAAATGTAGTATCTGTTATAGCTTCATAGATTGATCTGTATAAAGCCGTGCCTCTCCTGTATTTACTTCTTTTATGAACTGCTTGCAGCAGAAGTTGCTTGTTTTCTGTAAAATTCTGTATAACGTCAATGTAAGAGCCAAACTTTATTATCTTACAAAACATTCTTTCATCCATCATATTTATAAAGGTTTTAACTGCGTTTTCCATATGTGGTATCTGGCCGCTGTTTAAAATGAAATTTTCCTTAGCATCCATATCGAACATACTTCCACTGTAGTCCATTGTTAGAGTAAAAGCAATTTTCTTCTTATCGTCAATCGGAATAAGTCTTGGATGTCCTTCAAGAATATTTTCGTTTCCTGATCTATCTTTCCATTTAAGATAAGCTGAAATGTCATCATCAGTGATGTTATCGACCGGCTCTCCGGAGGAATCTCTCACAGAAATTTCACCTGTAAATTCATTACGGGAGCTTTGTTTCAGGTTTACATTAGCATAAAGGATATCGTCTTCAACTTCGGTTATTTCAGGATAAATAAATCTGAATTCAACTCTTCTGTTGAGTGAGCGTTCAGTATTATTACTATTATTTGTTACCGGTTCAGATTTGCCCTTACCCTGAGTGATTATCTGCTTCGGCGAACAACCTTTTGAAAGTAAATAGTTTTTTACTGCTTCGGCTCTTTCTACAGATAACCTTAAATTAAATTCATCACTTCCTATATTGTCCGTATGTCCCGTGATTTCAATTTTCAGTTCTGGGTTCGACTTAAGTAATCCGGTAAGACGGTCAAGTATAGCAAAACTTTCTGGCTTTAATTCACTTTTTCCGAAATCGAAGTAAATTTTTTCTGTATTCAGTGAATCCTGAAATTCTGAAAGAGAGTTTACCTCTGAGTTTGAAAGTGAAGACATCAAAGCTAAAGCTGCAACAATGAGTATGACTAAAATAACTCTGCCGAGATAATAGTTGCCGGATTCATATGCAGAACTGTGATTGAAATCTGAAAGCTTTTCTGAAGTTTTATATCTTAAGTACATTAATTCCTCCTTTTTTATTTATCAAAGATAATTTTTATAAACAGCCGATTCATATCATATGATGATATAAATTTTATAAAAATTTAACCTTATTCACTAACCGGATTTGTGTAACCATATGTAACTGTAAGTTTAAACTTTGAATTATAATGTTGAAATGAATATACCGTTTGGTTATTTTTACATACTACTTTTTTGCCGGAATGCAGGATATAAGAAGTAAACTTAAAAGACAGATTGAGATTTTAGGTCTTATACTTTCTCAAAATATTGAGGGGATTGTAAGAACCTTTGATCTTGCTGATATTTTTAATGTTGAGGAGCTTACTATCAGACGGGATATGAGGGATTTACGTTCATTTGGAATTATGGTTCATTCTACAAAGAGAAACGGTGTATGTCTTACAGGTAATTTAAATGAGGATAAGCTTAGCGAGCTTATAACTCAATACATGGCATTATGCACGACACCGGCTTTTGTAGAAAAGTCTACATCATTGCTTATAAAAAGACTTGGAGAAAAATCCCTTGCAAACATTACCTTACTTCAGAAATGCATAGAAGAAAACAGGTGTGCACTGGTTGACTATATCAAAGAAACTGATGAGCTTGAATTCAGACAGGAAGTCTGTCCGGTTCTTATTTTTCAGAGGGATAATTACTGGAGGTTACTTGCTGTGAAGAACGATAAGATCAAACAATATCACCTTAATAAAATAGTTGAGGTGAGACCACTTGATAAAAAATTCAGGAAGATTAGCGATGACAGAATCAGGGATGTTTTCAGATATTCCTGGAAAACTTGGATAGGGGATAAATCTATTGACATAAAACTGCTTCTTGAAGAAAAATGGGCAAAGAGAATTAAACCTAAACAATTAATGGATTATGAAAGATTTATTGAACTTGACAACGGATCTGTTATATATGAGACTACGGTAAATTCTCTTGAAGAAGTTGCTTCCTGGATTGTAAGCAGGGGCGCCGGCATAATTGTCCTGGAACCGGAAGAACTGAAAGAAAAAGTTATTTCGCTTGCACGCGATACACTAAGTAATTATGATTTTCAGGAAACTTATATAGAGCAGGATAAATTATAGAAATAAATAATTAAACCAAGAAAAAAGGAGAAAAAATGATGGGGAAAAGTAAAATTTTATTGTTACTTATGACTTTTATATGTTTTGCAAAAGGACCCGGTGATAAGGCTGATGATTTTACTATCACAAACACTGACGGTAAAAAATATAATCTTTCTGAAGCAATATCGGATTCGCGAAACGGAGTTGTGCTGATGTTCTGGTCAACTTCATGTCCCTGGGTTCAGCCTTACAATGACAGAATAAATGACTATGTTGATAAACTTGTTAAGCAAGGATTTGTTGTGTGGGGAATAAACTCAAACCATACGGAAAGTCCTGAAGAAGTTATTTCTCACGCTCAGAAGAATTCATATTCTTTCCCTATGTTAAAAGATATAAATAATGTAGTTGCTGATATGTTAAATGCAACAAGGACACCTGAAGTTTTTCTTATAGGTAAGGATATGATAATAAAATATCATGGCAGGATATCTGACAATAGAAATAAATCTGAGGAAACAGTTGTTGACCTGATTAATGCAGCAAATGAAGTAGCCGAGGGTAAGGAAGTAAGTGTCAAGGAAACAAAACAGTTTGGATGTACAATTAAAAGAGTGGGGCAGGATCATTGAATAATAAATCTATCTTAGTCTTAATATTTTCTATTGTTATAAATTTTCAGACATATTCGCAGGAAGTCAAACCAATTTCTTCAACTGACGAATTGAAAAGTGTTTTCAGTGAACTGAAAGGGAAAGTTGTTCTTGTTAATTTCTGGGCTACATGGTGTAAACCATGTGTTAAAGAGTTTCCCGACCTTATAAAGCTTTATAATAACTATAAAGATAAAGCTTTTGAGATAATTTTTATTTCGCTTGATGTTCCTGAAGAAATTGATCCGAAGGTGAAACCGTTTTTAAGTAAAAACAACGTTGATTTTACGACATATTATAATAATTTTAAACAACCTGAGGAAATCATTAATTTCATGGATAAAAACTGGGGCGGAGCTATTCCTGCTACCTATATATATGACAGGGAAGGTAATTTATCTGTTTCAATTGTGGGAAGCCAGAGGTATGATCAGTTTGAAAGGGAATTACTTAAGGTTTTAGAATAACCTGCATGAGATGGGTATCATATTATTACATATTATTGATTTACGGGAAGCTGAGCTTTATTGAACCAGAAATCTTCAATAGTTTTAACAATTTCTAAGTATTCATCAAAATCAGATGGTTTTGTTATGTAGCTGTTAGCCATGAGTTCGTATGAACGGCTTATATGCTCTTCTGAGGCAGAACTGGATACTATTATTACCGGAATACGTTTAAGTTCAGGATCGTTTTTAATTATTTCCAATATTTCGAATCCGTTTTTTTTTGGAAGATTTATATCAAGAAGAATAATATCTGGTCTTCCGGCTCCCGAGAAAGCTTCTCTTCTGTAAAGGAAATCAAGTGCTTCCTCACCATCTCTGGCTATGGAAAATTCCTTTTTAATCCTTCTTTCATTAAATGCTTCCTTTATTAATCTTATATCTCCTTCGTTATCTTCTACAAGCAATACATTTATGTTTTTCATCAGATTAAAATTAAGTTATAAATTTTATAACAGGACGCTGAATTTTTTTATTAATCTTCACGATCAGGAACAGTAAAATGAAAGGTAGCTCCTTTTCCTTTTTCAGATTCAACCCATATGTGTCCTCCGAATTTTTCAGCTATTCTTTTACATATTGCTAGTCCTATGCCGGTTCCCGGATATTCAGAATTGCTATGCAATCTCTGAAATATTACAAATATCTTTTCTGCAAATTCTTTTTCCAATCCAATTCCATTGTCTGATACAGAAAACATCCATTCATTCTGATTATGTTTGGCACTTACGGTTATTTCAGGTCTAACACCTTCTTTTCTGAATTTTATTGCGTTGCTTAAAAGGTTCTGAAACAGCTGACCCATGTAAAGGCTGTTTGCATAAACAGTGGGAAGAGGTTCTACTCTTATTATAGCTCCGGATTCATCAATAGCTGTTTTAAGGTTAGATATAGTTTGCTTTAATACTAAATTACAATCAACCGGTTCAAATTCAAATTCTCTTGTATTTACTCTGGAATAAATCAAAAGGTCATTTATCAGCATTTTCATTCTAGATACTCCTTCAACTGCATAATTAATAAACTCGTCAGCCTGGGCGTCCAGTGAACCTTTATATCTTTTCTGAAGTAGTTGTATGTAACTTGACACCATTCTCAGAGGCTCCTGTAAATCATGAGAAGCAACATATGCAAACTGTTCAAGTTCTTTGTTTGACTGTGATAGTTTTTCCGCAAGAGTTTTCAGTTTTGCTTCTGCTCTTTTATGTTCGTTAACGTCAATTAACACACCAGCTATTTTTTCACTTCCGTCGTTCATTTTAAGTTTGATTTTGTGATCCTCTATCCATAAATATTCACCATTTTCCCTCCTTGCCCTGAATTCTGTATTTAAAACACCTTTAGAGCCATTTTCCTCCCATTCTTTATTTTTTTCTTCAACTACCATTCTGTCTGACGGATGCATCAGTGATTTCAGAAAATCTTTATTCTCAATGAACATACTTTGCGGGTAGCCAAGCAGATCCTTTACGTTTTCCGAAATGAAGTAAGTTGGTCCGATCTCGTACAACACTACGTCCGGCAGATTTTCCAGCAGGGTTGCCAATTTAAGTTGTGTTCTTTGTAGTTCTTCCTGTGCTCTTTTTGCTTCGGTAATGTCTCTTTGAGTTCCCCAGACTCTTACAAGATAATTATTTTCTAAAATACCGACTAAATTGTTTATGAATACCCGGGTGTTTCCGAAACGATCTGTTTCATAACTTTCCTGATTGTCTATTTTATATCCTGAAGCAATACCGGATTTTATAAATTCAATATTTCTGGGGTCCGATTCAGGTAATAAATCAGACAATCTCGTTCCGATAAGTTCAGTTGCTGAATCGTAACCATACATTTTAGCAAAAACATCATTACATTCTGCAAGATAGCCGTATCTGAAAATTAATTTTAATTGTTCTTCGTGAGGCAGATCTATTGATATGGGTTCAAGAAATTCAAATCTCCATATACCTTCAGTACTTTGTTTTATAAATGCTTTGTAACGCTCTTCACTGTTTCGTAAGGCTTTTTCAGTCTCCTTTCTTTCTGTAATATCAGAATATATTCCATATATACCAATCTGATTTTCTCCGAGTGTTATGGGATAGGCTAAAATAGAGACTTCAACATTGCTTCCGTCTTTTCTTTTCCTTACAGTTTCCCTTTGTATGATTTCACCTTTAACAACGAAAAGTGAAAACTGTGATGCCTGTTCCTGAAGGCTTTCGGGGACAATAAAGTTATTTAAGGTTTTACCCTTTATTTCTTCAAGACTATATTGAAACATTTTTTCAAAGCCTTTATTGACATTTACTACTCTATCTTCATTGTCTAACATAACTATGCCTTCAGGTGAGTTTTCGAAAAGCTGCTGGAAGTAAGACTTCTGAAGCAGTATTTCTTCTTCAGCCTTCTTTCTCTCGGTTATATCTCTTTGAGTCAATATGATTGCCTCAATCAGGGGTTCGTCGAGCAGATTCTGAAGATTGCCTTCATGCCACTTCCATTCACCTGAGCTGGTGAGGCACCTGAACTGAACATTTAGGATGTTTTTGTCAGTTTTGGATGATATTAAATTGAATTTCTCAATAAAGGCGTCACGGTCATCAGGATGAATGTAGTTTAGTATATTGTTATTCAAAAACTCATTTTCTTTATATCCGAGTAACTTTTCAAGGGATGGACTTGAGAACTTAATATCGCCGTCTTTATTTAATAAAGTTATTATGTCATTGACGTTATCAATCAGTACTTTGAATTTTTTATCTTTCTCCCTTAACTCTTCCTGAGCTTTCTTCTGTTCTGTAATGTCTATACATATCTGATTTATTGCAAATGCTTTGCCTTCCTTATCAAATTCAGCGTATAGATAGGTATCAAGCCAGACGAGTTTTTTGAAACGATTAAATATACGGTAATCTATGTGCTGAGTTCCTTTATAACCTCCCTTAGACCAGTCTTTATAAAATCTGAATATTCTTTCCCTGTCTTCAGGGTGAACCATTTCAATAAGTTTATTATCATCTATTCTGTTATATTCCTCTATGGTATAACCTGACTGTCTGGTAAATTCTTCATTTGCAAAATCATAAATATTTTCTTTAATCAGAAATCTTGTTACTGCAACAGGGGCATTAGATGCAAGATTCCTGTACTTTTCTTCATTTTCTTTTATTTTCTCGTTAGCTTTTTTCTGTTCCGTAATATCTATACATATCTGATTGATAGCCAGTAGATTTCCCTTTTCATCAAAATCAGCATACAAATATGTATCAAGCCATATTATTTCTCCGGATCTGTTAAAGAGTCTGTATTCCAATTTGTGTGTTCCCTTGAAACCATTTTCTTTCCATTTATTAAAAAACTCATTTACACGTTTAAAATCTTCAGGATATGATAAAGCTTTAAGTTCCTCCTTGCTTAAATTGTTATATTCATCCATTGTAAATCCGGTCTGTCGTGTGAATTCATCATTCACATATTCATATTTCATGGTCTTTGCATTTATTCTGGTAACAGCTACAGGGGCATTTGAAGCAAGGTTTCTGTATCTGCGTTCACTTGCAAGTATTGATAGTTCTGCATTTTTTCTTTCTGTTATATCAATACATATTTCGTTCATGATTGCCGGCTTTCCGGTTTCATCAAAGTCTGCATAAATAAATGTGTCCAGCCACATAAATTCACCTTTGCGGTTCACTATTCTATAGTCAAAATGCAACATACCCCTGCAATTTTCCCTTTTCCACTTTTCATAATTGTGATAAACCTTTTCCCTGTCTTCATTATAAATTATAGCTGACTTTTCCTGACGGCTTAATTTACTGTACTCCTCAACGGAACATCCCATCTGTCTTTCGAACTCTTTGTTTGCATATTCAAATTCATTTGTAATAAGGGAATATCTTGCTACTGATACTGGGACATGGTGCGCTAAATTTCTGTACTTTCTCTCGCTCTCCTGTAAGGCTAACTGAAATTCTTTGTTTTTCGTAATATCTCTGCAGATTATGAAGAGTTCTTTTGGTTCCCCGTTTTTATCAAATAAAAGTTTTGTGCTTTCATTAACCCATATTACCGTTCCGTCTTTCTTTACTTTTCTGAATTCCAGATTTTCACCTGTTAGCTTTGTAGTAAATATTTTCATCATTTTTTTTGTAACATATTCAAGGTCATCTTTGTAAACAACTTTCCATACTTCATTGCCTATGAGTTCATCAACATTATATCCGAGATATTCAGCACCGGACTTATTTACTGATTTCACCGTGCCATCCGGCAATATTGAAAAATACATATCTGGCGCACTATCATATAAATCCTGATATCGCTGTTCACTGAGCCTCAGGGCGTTTTCATAAGCTTTACGTTCTGTGATATCATTTGCAATTCCTATGGATGCAATTGTTTCCCCCTTGTCATTTTTAAGCAATGAAGTTGACAGATATATCGGGAACTCTCTTCCGTCTTTTGTAACGTTGATAAGTTCGCCCTGCCAGCCGCCTTGCTTTGTTTTCGTGTCTATCAACTGCAATAGTTCAGGTGAATTTTTAGAGGATCGTAAGAAATTAATTTCTTTACCTAAAATTTCACTGCTTTTATATCCATACATCCTTTCAAATGCCTGATTAACGAATATCAGTTTACCTTCATTGTCAGTTATGCTTACAGCCTCAGATATACTTTTTACCGCAGCTGCCAGAATGTTTAGTTTCTCCTGAGCTGCTTTCTTATCAGATATGTCTCTTACAAAGAGCTGGACAACTTCCTCATCATGGAGTCTGATTAGCTTCATGCTTATGTCAACATCAACAAAAGAACCATCTTTACATTTATATCTGGATTCAAACTGGTAGTTACCCTTTTCTTTTAATGACTGATAGATAAGAAACGTGCTGTCTGTTATGTTTTCACCAATAAGATCGGAGAATTTCATATTTCGAAATTCTTCACGTGAATATCCGAAAAGTTCACAGGCTTTGTTGTTTACGGAAATTATCCTGCCATCAAGTGACTGAACAAATATTGCATCGGTTGCAAAATCAAAAAGATTCCTGTATTTATTTTCATTTTCTTTTAAAACTCTTTCAGAGTTCTTTCTTTCCGTAATGTCCTGAATGATCAGCACAGCCCCTTTCAGCAAGCCCTTTTCATCTCTGATGGGAGAGGCACTGTGATCTATAGGTATTTTATTTCCGCTTTTTGATATGAGAATTGTATGGTTGGTTCTTCCTATTACTATATCATCCTTTAACACTATGTTTACTGGATTCTCAACAGTTTCACCCGATGATTCATCTATGAGGACAATTATCTCTTCTACTTTTTTTCCGGATGCTTCTTCAATTTTATATCCGGTAAGTGATTCTGCAACAGGGTTCATGAAACGAATAAAACCTTTTTCATCACTTACTATTACAGCGTCCCCTACACTTTTCAGTATAGTTGAGAGCCACCTTTCATTTTCTTTAAGAAGGGTTTCCATCTGGTGTTTATAAAGAGCCATCTCTATACTTGAACGTAAGTATCTTTCCTCAAACGGTTTCAGAATGTATCCTAAGGGTTCTGTTTGTTTAGCCCTGTTCAGCGTTTTATCGTCTTCGTATGCTGTCAGGTAAACTATAGGAACGTTATATCTGTTTTTTATCTCCCTGGCTGTTTCACTTCCGTCTATATCTCCCTTTAAAACAATATCCATTAATATCAGATCAGGAAGATCCGACTCAAGTTTGTCAATAGCCTCTTTGCCGGTAAATGCTATGTTCGAGACGATGTAGCCGAGACTCTCGAGACAGCTCTTTATGTCCTGAGCTATAATTCCCTCATCTTCAACTATCATTATTCTCGGAGTACCGTTAAATAAAGCCATTTGGTTTCTTTAGAGATTTTTTATTTGTAACTTATTCACGGTAAATAATATTGTGAATGATTGTAAAACACGTTATATATCAAGTTCAAATTAATTTTTTCACGGTATATCATCAATACCTTTAATACGTTAGTATTTTTTTACTTTAAAACTTTGATTTAAGTGGTTTTAGAGCTAAATTTGAGAAATGAAAATCCTTAAATGCTGTGGCTCGTATTCATTAGGTGGTATTGAGATATATATAATCAGAACGATAGAGGTTCTTCTCAAACACGGACATGAAGTTCACTTTGCCTGTCCGTATGGTTCGTCGCTTCATAAAAAAGCTCTGGGTTTGGGTATTAGCGTGTTTCCTTTGATGGAACATGGAATTCGAAGACTGAAAGCTGTTTTCCGGTTGAAAGAAATTATCAGGGAAAATAATTACAGTATTATTCACACACATCTTTCGAATGACTTATGGACAATTGTTCCGGCAATTAGTTTTTCAGGAGTTAATTCACGATTAATTCTATCAAAATGTATGGCTAGCGGTATTTCCAAGAAAGATTTGTTTCACAGATATCTTTACAAACATGTAGATAAAATTATAGCAGTTTCAAGTTTTATCAGAGAGAATGTTATAGAAACATGTCCAGCTGACCCCAGTAAAATTACAGTTATCAACGATGCAGTTTCTGTGAGCGATTTTGATCCTTCAATGTATAACAGAAATGATATCAGGAAATCATTAGGTTTTTCTGAAATTGATGTTGTAGTCGGCATGATAGGCAGAATGACACCGGGTAAAGGTCATGACATATTCTTCAACGCTGTTAAGTTACTTTCCACTAAATATGATATGGTAAAATTTATAGTAGTCGGTTCAGCCAGTTATGGAGAAAGTGAATATGAAAAGAAATTACATATCATGGCAAAGGAAATGGGTGTAAAAGAAAAGATTATTTTTACCGGATTTTCGGAAAATGTTGCTTACTATTTATCAGCCATGGATATACTTGCTTTTCCGTCTAAGGAAGAGTCATTTGGAGGAACTTTGCTTGAAGCTATGGCAATGAAAGTTACTCCGGTTGCTTTCAGTTCCGGCGGAGTAACTGATATTATCATAGACGGCAAGACCGGACTGCTTGCAGAAAAAGCTAATTCAGATGATTTTATTCATAAGTTATGTCAGCTTATTGAAGATAATAAATTAAGGAAAGAGATGTCTGAAAAGTGCAGAGAAAGGGTTCTGGAAAACTTTGAACTAGACTCAAATATAAAGTTAGTTGAAAAACTTTATGAAGAAGTTAGTAAAGAAACCTAAGAGAATAAGTGCGGGAATCTTAATGTACAGAGTAAGAAACGGGAATGTGGAAGTTTTACTTGCTCACCCCGGAGGTCCCTACTTTGCAAACAAAGATGATGGTTACTGGTCTGTTCCCAAAGGTGAACCTGATGGCTCGGAAGAACTTCTCTCTGCAGCAATCCGGGAGTTTACTGAAGAAACAGGTATAGAGCCTAACGGAGAGTTTCTTGAATTAGGTTCAATTACTCAGAAAGGTGGCAAGGAGGTATTCTGCTGGGCAGTAAGAGGAGACTATCCTGAAAATTACGTTCATAAATGTAATATGATTGATATAGAATGGCCTCCGCGTTCAGGGAAATTCGTTAAATTTCCTGAAATTGACAGAGTTGAGTTTTTTAGTTTACCTGATGCTAAAACCAAAATTAAACAGACTCAGATTCCTCTGCTTGAAAGGTTAGAAAAATTAATTTACAGGTAGCTTAAATCTCTCCGATCAGATATAACTGAGAAAGGTCTGGTACTGGACTTCCACCTTTTTTTTCAAGTGTTACCGCAAAAGTATCTGCACTTTCTATTGGCACTTCCATAGAAATTATTTCATCAGTAACATTAAAAACTCCTGCATCCACAGGTTTTCCTCCTTTAATTGCCCATAGCTGATATTGTTTATCAGTCGGTGGTGCAGGTAAACTATGAACGGAAAGTAATACTTTCCTTGTCTCGGGGTTCCAGAAAACTGTAGCTGATGAATTTAAAGAAATCGCTGAACCTTTTAAATCAAAAATCTTATTACCTTTATTTGAAACCATTCTGATTATTTCAGATTTTCTGTTGATCTCATTGCGTATGCGTTCGTAGTCTTCCCTGAGGACGGAGTTTTCTTTTTTAAGTCTGTGAGCTATGTTTTCAGTTTGCCTGAGTTTAATATATAAAAATACATTAATTATGACATTCACAGTAAAAAATACCCATAAGGCTGCCATTAAGAATTTTCTGAATTTGCTTTTTGCCGGTTTTTCCGGCTCTTGAGTTTTATCGTCAGCAATCTTCTGATATATTTTTTTATCTGCTTCCATAATTCTTTTCATTACCTTATTTTTTAAAGCCGGGTCAGGAGATATTTTATATAACATTGAATACTTAGCCAGAGTATTCCTGATTTCTTCAAGTTCTTGAGCTATTTCAGGATTTGATTTAATAATTTCATTTACCTGTGAAGCTTCAGCTTCATCAAGCAAGCCGCACGCATAAAGTTCAAGTATACCTGATTCTATGTATTCTTTAGAATTTATTTTCATTTCAAGTGTTCCCGTAAAACTTTTATGGCTGTTCTAAGTTTGGTTTTTAATGTACCTAACGGCATATTTAAAGATTTAGCTGCCTCAGCCTGTGTATAACCCTTAAAATAAACTATATCAATTATTTTTTTGTTTTCATCGGAAAGAACTTTATTCAATACTTCATCTATTCCTATGTAGTCTGTATTAATAGAAAATGAAACTTCATCGTCAACTATATTTACGTAACTGTCATCACTTAGGTTTTTAGACTGATTTTTAAAATTTTTTGAGCGAAGTGTGTCTATGGTAAGATTCCTTGCTATATTAACTATCCAGGTGGAAAATTTGGATTTGTCAGGGTCATATGATTCAATATTCATCCATATTTTCACAAAAACTTCCTGTAATAAATCCTCAGCAAGATCTTTTCTCTGAATGATTCTGTAGATTAATGCAAACAAGACAGGAGCATACTTATCGTATAAGTCAGATATTCCTGTCCGGTCGCCTTTTCTTATAAGGGAAACCATTTCCTGATCTGTGTCTAAATTTCTTACTTCCGAAGTTCTTTGAGACATATATATCCTTTTCAAAACTTGCCAAAATAAATCATAAATTCAATCTAACAAATAATCCGTCACAAATATGTTATCTGACTTTAATAATAATGTTAATTTAACCTTTATAAAATTATGATTATATTAATAAAAATAATTTCATTAAAATGAAAATTATTCCGTCCAAAGGTAAGGTTCTGATATCTGAACCTTTTTTAAATGACATTAATTTTAAAAGGACCATAATACTTCTTGTGGAACATAATGAACAGGGCTCAATAGGCTTTGTTTTAAATAAACCAACCGGCTATCTGCTTAATGAGGCTGTTGAGGAATTTCCGGAAATAGGCTCGCCTTTGTTTTACGGAGGTCCTGTGCATGTTAATTCACTTCATTTTATATACCGAGGAGAAAAAATCCTTGACGATTCAGTTGAGGTTCTGCCGGGGCTATAC
>JAOADS010000047.1 GCA_026417195.1 Ignavibacteria bacterium
ATATAACAGAGACCGATCCCTGTATAATCTGCAGTTCTCCGAAAAGAAACAGACTACAGATCTGTATCACGGAAGACCCTTCTGATGTATATGCAATCGAAAAAACGAATGAATACAAAGGGCTATATCACGTCCTTCACGGTATAATATCACCTCTGGACGGGATCAGCCCGGAAGATATAAAAATCAGGGAGCTTATACCTAGACTCTCTGAGGATTTAGAAGAGATAATCCTTGCTTTAAATCCAAGTGTAGAGGGAGAATTTACAATTGCTTATCTGACAAAACTCATCAAACCTTTCAATCTTAAAATTACACGCATTGCAAGAGGCATCCCTGTGGGAACAGATCTGCAGTATGCTGACGAAATTACATTAGCTAAAGCAATTGAAGGAAGAACCTCTGTTTAGTTAATATGAGTCAGAAAAATTGGTATGAATCCTGGTTTTCACAGAAAGAATATCTTGAAATATATAGCCACAGGGATGCGAGAGATGCCTCTAAAATAGTTTCACTCATAACTTCTAAAATCAGATTACCTGAAAATTCTAAAGTTCTTGATGTAGCATGCGGAAACGGCCGACATAGTATTTTATTTGCACGCAAAGGGTTCATTGTTACGGGTATAGACATATCAGACTTCCTGATAAAGGAAGCAGAAAAATTAAAGTATAAGGAAAGGAAGACTAAAAACAATCTTGAATTCTTCAAAATGGACATGCGTGACATAAATCTGCCTGAAAAATATGACCTTGCTGTGAACCTGTTTTCAAGTTTCGGATACTTTGAAAAAGATTCAGAAAACTCCAAAGTAATTTCAGGAATCACACGCCATCTGAAAAAAGGAGGGCACTTCTTTTTCGATTTCCTGAATGAATACTACATCAGAAAAAACCTTAAAACAATAAGTATTAAAAAAGGAGAAGAAAACATCATTATACAGGTAAGGGAAATTAACGGACTTTACGTTAAGAAAAATATTCTGATTATCAAAAACAGGGATGGAGGGAAAGGACCGCCCTTAATGAATAAGTTTTATGAACAAATAAGGTTATATTCGCTGAAAGAGTTAAAGAAAATGTTCCGGGTCAACGGACTAAAGATAATCAGTATTTTCGGAGATTATGCTGGAAAAGATTTTAATTTAAAGAAATCAGAAAGGCTTATATTACTTGCAGAGAAGAAATGACGCACAAAAATTCAAGTTTAGCAGTTTTAATCATAATTTACCTTCTTCAGGGTTGCGGAATCTTTGATACCAGGGATGCTGAAATTCCCAATATGACCCGCTCCACTTATGTTCCCCCTACAACACCGGATCTGGTAATTACCAATCTTGAATACTCAATACTTGAAAAAAATTCAGACAATTACTTCAAATGTCTGTCTGATGGGTTTAAATATATTCCGGATTCAAAATCTCAGTTGCTTTACGGACATATTTTCGTAAGCTGGAACAGCTTATCTGAAAGACGATACATAGATAACCTGATAAACACAACAAATACAAACTCAACTTCCATACTCTTTCTTGATAACAGAAGACTTACATTAATATCACCAGACTCTGCAATATTTCAGTCTGATTACACATTAGTTTTCCAACACCGCAGAAACGATGTGCCAAAATCTTCCAGAGGAAGTTTAAATCTTTTTCTGGGAGCAGACGAGAACAGGCTTTTCAGTATAAACCGTTGGGAAGACTTCAGGTTTAATGATACGGATTTCACCTGGAGTGAGATGAGAGCAAAATTTTCCAATGAATGAAAAATCATCCTGTTAAAATATACAGCTTAATAATATCAATCATAACTACTTTTTTATTCTTATCCTGTTTCAACCCCTTTTCTCCTTCTCTTGATACCAGCACGCCTTCAGATATACTTTCAGATCAGAAAACAGTAGAAGGTGTATTTCAGAACTTCAGGTATGCATACACGTTTAAAGATACAAGTATTTACGGAGAGTTACTTTCTGAAAATTTCGTTTTCACTTATTTTGATTATGATCTCGGAGTTGATGTATCATGGGACAGAGCTACTGATATGAAAACTACTCATGGTCTTTTTACAAATTCACAGGACCTGAGGCTTACATGGAATAACATTATAGCTGAGAAGGGAGATAGTTTAAATATAGATGTTACGAGGAGCTTTAATCTTTCCATTACATTTAATTCGAATGACATTTTAAACTTCTACGGATACGTGGATTTCACTCTTAAAAGATCTGGTACAGGTGAAAAATGGAAAATTGTAAGATGGAGAGATTTAACCAACCCCTGACTAGTTATATAGAGTCTTCCATCAAATCCTTGACAAGAAAAAACCTTTTAATTATAATTGCATCGGCGGGAGTCGGGTAGGTAAGGGTGCCCGACGTTTCTTAGTACCAAACTCCCAGTTTGCGAAAAGAACCCGCCTTTTTTATTTTCTAAACATTAAACCTGAAATAAATAACATCTCCGTCTCTTACTTCATAATCTCTGCCCTCAGTTCTCATCAGACCTTTTTCCCTGACAGCAGCTTCACCTCCCAGTTTAATCAGATCCTCATAATTCATAACTTCAGCTTTTATGAAACCTCTTTCAAAATCAGTGTGTATTGAGCCTGCTGCTTCCGGAGCTTTTGTTCCTTTCGGAACTGTCCAGGCATGAACTTCCCTATCCCCTGCAGTAAAAAATGTTATAAGATTAAGTAATTTATAAGATGTTCTGATGAGCTTATCCAGACCTGATTCCTCTATGCCGAGAGCTTTCATGAACTCAGTTCTCTCATCATCGGCAAGTGTAACTAACTGAGCTTCCGTTCCAGCCGAAAGTATTATACATGCCTCACCTTCTTCAGATGCTATTTCTTCCACTGCTTTTGTGTACTCGTTACCTCCAAGGTGTTTGTCATCAACGTTTGCAACATATAAAATGTGCTTATCTGTTAAAAGGTGAAGACTCTTTATAGAACTTATATGTTCATTTGAGTTTTTTAAGACTTCTTCGGTAAAATATTTCGCAAGCCTTCCGGATTCCAGATGTTCCTTTAACTTAATGTATAGTTCATATTCTTCTTTAGCTTTTTTATCATTAGATTTTAATAATTTTTCAGTCTTGCTTATTCTGTTACTTACAGTTTCAATATCCTTGAGAATAAGTTCAGTTTCAACAGTTTCTATGTCTCTTTTGGGATCAACTCTGTTATAGACATGTATTATATTTTCGTCATGGAAACACCTTACAATATGTATTATTGCATCAACCTCCCTGATATGAGAAAGGAACTGATTGCCCAAACCTTCACCTCTGGAAGCCCCGGCAACAAGACCTGCTATATCAACAAATTCTATAACAGCCCTAACCACCTTCTGCGGTTTATATAAACTGGCAAGTTTATCCACCCTTCTGTCTGGAACAGTAACTATGCCTGTGTTAGGCTCTATAGTGCAGAAAGGATAATTTTCTGCTTCTGCTGCCGATGAAGACGTCAGACAATTAAATAAAGTTGACTTCCCTACATTCGGAAGCCCGACTATACCACATTTCATGTTATTTGCATATTAAGTCTTGATCAGAAATTAAAACCGGGATAAAATAAAAGATAAAGGATATATAGAACAAATGAAAAAATCGCCGGGATAGTAAAATTATCATCAACCGGAAGATTAATCCCATCTGCTATGGTAGTCAATGTAAGGGCTATAAATCCGGCTAAATATTCATTAAAGGAATAAAAATACTTCGGAGAAAAAATAACAACCAGAGCACCTGTAAGAAAGAAAACCACCGTGCCTAAATAAGTCCTGTTAGGAGCATATTTCCTTTTCCCGAATAATATACCGGCAATTGCTGAGGTACTGTCAGCAAATGAAAGAATTAACATTGAAACTATGGCTATTAACTTCGGGAAGAGAATTATACAGAACAAAAATGAGATAATTACCCAAGAAGCTCCGTTTAATCTGAACTTTCCCCTGTCATATTCATGTCCCCTGAGCATACTACCGAAATATTTTATATACAAACTGTATATAATTTCACTTCTGTATTTGAGAATCTCAACTACGATCAAACCAACAAGCAGGGACAAAAGAACAGCTAAAATAATATTCTTATCCAGGAAGTAATAACCTACAGGAATAAGTGAAGATGAATAGTGTATCATCTTCCTTAATAACTCACCTTTAAGTGTAACACCGTTTTCTGAATTTACAATACTCACCTGCCGTCAGTCAAAATAAAAGCGGGAGTAACCCGCCTGATTTATTAAAACATTTTATATTTTACTACTTATTTGTTATTTGTTTATCTTCAGAATTTTCAGTAACACTTTCGTGGATATCTACTGAACTTCCGTTTGACTGATGTTTATCAAATGGTGGAAGCTCTTCATTTCTCATCACCTTGTCAATCTCTTCAGAATCAAGGATTTCCCTTTCAAGTAAAGCTGCAGATAAACGGTGCAGAGTATCCAGGTTTTCCCTTAAAATCTTCTCTGCTCTTTCCATTGCACGGTCAACTATTTTCTTAACTTCCTCATCAATAAGCATCGCAGTCTTTTCACTGTAATCCCTATGTTGAGCAATCTCCCTGCCGAGGAAAATTTCTTCTTCTTTCTTACCAAAGGTAAGTGGTCCGAGTTTTTCACTCATACCCCATTCACAGACCATTTTCCTCGCAAGTGCTGTAGCCCTCTCAATGTCATTACCGGCTCCTGTTGTAAGCTGTCCGAATACAATTTTCTCAGCTGCCCTTCCTCCCATAGCATATGCAATCATCGCTTCGAGATACTCTTTTGAATATGTGTGTTTTTCATCTATAGGAAGATATGTCGTTACTCCAAGTGCCCTGCCTCGCGGAATTATTGTTACTTTATGAACAGGATCCGCCTCAGGTATCATCTTTGCAACCAGTACGTGACCGATTTCATGATATGCAGTAGTCTTTTTTTCTTTTTCTGATATTATCATACTCTTTCTTTCCATACCCATCATTACCTTATCCTTTGCTTCCTCAAAATCTGCCATAGAGACACTGTTTTTGTTTTTGCGGGCAGCCAGTAATGCAGCTTCATTCACAAGGTTCGCTATGTCAGCACCAGCAAGTCCGGGAGTTCCTTTAGCAAGTACTTCCAGACTTACATCCTTGGCAAGAGGTATGTTTCTTGTATGTACCTTGAATATTCCTTCTCTGCCTTTAACGTCCGGTCTGTCAACTACAACCTGCCTGTCAAACCTGCCCGGTCTGAGCAGCGCAGGATCAAGAACATCGGGTCTGTTTGTGGCTGCCATGATTATAACACCGGTATTCTGTTCAAAGCCGTCCATTTCAACAAGAAGCTGATTAAGGGTCTGTTCCCTCTCGTCATGCCCTCCGCCAAGCCCTGCGCCCCTGTGTCTGCCAACAGCGTCAATTTCATCTATGAAAATTATACATGGTGCGTTTTTCTTACCTTTTTCAAACAAATCCCTTACTCTTGATGCACCAACTCCCACAAACATTTCCACGAAGTCTGCGCCGCTGATTGAAAAGAAAGGTACGCCTGCCTCACCTGCAACAGCCCTTGCAAGCAGAGTTTTACCTGTACCCGGAGGACCCAGCAACAATACTCCTTTAGGAATTTTGCCTCCAAGCTTCTGGAATTTGGAGGGTTCTCTCAAGAACTCTATGATTTCCTCAAGCTCGTATTTAGCTTCATCTGCTCCTGCCACGTCTTTGAATGTAACCCTTAACTGATTTTCAGTAAGCATCTTGGCTCTTGATTTCCCGAATGAAAATATTCCCTTTGTACCTCCGGCCTGCCCCTGCATTCTCCTCATGATTATTATCCAGAAAACAATTATTAAAATCCAGGGCAAAGCTCCGATGAGTGGAGCAAGCCAGCTTGTATCTTCTTTCTCTATCCTGAATGAAATATTTTTATCGTTCCATGTTTTTATTACATTATCATCTATGTTTGTATAAGGAAGAAGGACACTGAATCTGTCAGCAGTTACCTGTCTGTTATTTATATTTAGAGGTTCAGGTTGTTTGAGAATGCCATGAAATGTAAACGTATTGTCTAATTTTTTTATTGTTGCTTCTTTAATTTTATCTTCATTAAGAAGTTTCTGATACTGATCAAATCCTATTTCTATCTCAGTTCCGTCGCCAGACCTTGACCATATCATAATAAGGAAAAAACCAAATAAAATTGCACTCCATCCCAGAACAACCTTGAAAACCCTGTTCCAGTTGAAATCATCGTTCTTCCTTTTTTTCGGTTTCATATTACCGTTATTTATATCTTCAGGCATCTTTTAAAATATAAATGTGTTTAAGGTTTCTGTATTTTTGTGCATAATCAAGTCCGTATCCAACCACAAATTTATTAGGTATCACAAAGCCTTTATATTTTATTTTAAAATCCAGATTACTTATACCCTTTTTAAATAGCA
Organism: Ignavibacteria bacterium; assembly: GCA_026417195.1. Lineage (GTDB taxonomy): Bacteria > Bacteroidota > Ignavibacteria > Tepidaquicellales > OLB5 > JAOADS01. Next base: position 6,427 of record JAOADS010000047.1, read on the forward strand.
AGGTAACAAATTGTAAACTTGCAGGGTTTTGCTTTTCTATGATCTTCTTTATGAAACTCGCTGACAGACCAGAGTCAATTATATCTTCAACAACTATAATATCTCTTCCTTCAACCTGACAATTAAGTTCTTTGAGTAACTTTACATCCCCTGAGGAAATCTTACTGTCTCCGTAACTGGACAGCTTAAGAAAATCAATTTCAACCTGTAATTTTATTTCCCTTGCTAAATCTGAAATAAATATAAAAGAACCGTTCAGAACTCCTATTAATATTGGCACCTTGCCTCTATAATCGGAAGTGATTTTCTTACCCAACTCTTTAACACGTTTCCTTATCTCGCTTCCGGAAATGTATCGTTCAGTTTTCAAAATTAGGCAACAATTAATAACTTATCAAAGTTTCTGAAAAATCATTTAAATAAAAAAGCCCATCCTTAAATAAAAAACTTGTAACGGATGGGGATTAGTGAAGTATTTAAACTTTTAAATTGATTCTTCTGCCATATTTCGCTTATTTCGTCTGATAGCCTTTGCCATCTTCATTCTTTTTTTGACAGAAGGTTTTATAAAAGCTCCTCTTTTCCTTACTTCCTTGAGAATCCCTGCTTTTTCATACTTCTTTTTAAAGCGTTTCAGAGCTTTATCTATTGATTCACCTTCAAGTACAGATACTTTGATCAAATTCTAACCCCTTGGTTTATTTTTGAAATTAATTTTACAAATATAATGATTACAGCTTGTAAAATCCATAGAATTAAAGGTTAAAAAGTGCAGGATATTTTACTTAGCAAGAGATTCTTATTTTAAAAATTCGCCCTTGATTAAACACACTACTATCCTTTCGACCCTTTGCCTTGAAACTCATAACAAGAATAGCTAACATTGTGTTTTAAAAATCATAAAAATCTAGTCATTTCAGTAAATATTTTAGGTAAATTATGGGAAAAAAACAAAATATAAAGATGTTCTTAACAATAATTTTATTAGGCATAATTACTCTGTCTGTTTCTGAGTGCGGGCGGGAAAATAAAACTCTTGTGGAACTCGGTAATGAAAAAATTACACTTGGTGAGTTTGAAAAACAATATCTTAAATCCGTAGGATCTCTTGACTCAGCGAAGAAAAGCTCACTGGATAATAAGAAAGATTTCCTTAACCTTTACATAAATTTCAGACTAAAGGTAAAAGATGCCAGAGAAAGGGGACTGCTGGGACTGTCAGATGTACAGAAGGAAGTTGAAGAATATAAGAAAAGTTTCTCCCCTACATATTTACTTGATAAAGAAATAATAACTCCTGCGATAAAAGAACTTTATGACAAAAGAAAAGAAGAAGTAAGGGCATCACATATATTGTTAAGCCTGCCTGAAAAACCTACAGCTGAAGATTCTGTCCGTGCCTATCAGACTGCAGATACAATAATACAGAAACTTAAAGACGGAGCTGATTTTGCTACACTTGCGGAACAATATTCACAGGACAGAACTGTAAAAGTAAACAGAGGTGATCTTTATTACTTTATGGCAGGAATGACAGTTCCGGAATTTGAGGAAGCTGTTTTCTCTTTAAAAGTCGGTGAGTTCACCAAAAAACCCGTCAGGACACAGTTTGGACTTCATATAGTTAAACTGACTGACAGAAAACCACGAATCGAATCAGTAAAGTTATCACACATATTAATTCAGGACAAAAGAGACAGCCTGGGGAATATAATTGACTCACTTGAAACATATAACCGCATACTTGAGGTTTATAATAAGGCGAAGAACGGTGAGAACTTTGAAGCACTGGTTGAGCAATATTCAGAAGACCACGGTTCAAAAATAAGTAAGGGAGACATAGGGTACATTACAAGAAGAAGGCTTGCACAGCCACTTGATTCAGCAGCATTTATAATCAAAACAGGAGAAGTTGCCGGACCAATCAGAACTGCATATGGCTGGCATGTTATTAAAAAATTCGATGAAAAACCCCTTGAGCCTTTTGAAAAAGTAAAGGAGCAGATGAGAGATGAATATAAAAGAACACCCAGCTACAAGGAAGATTACAATAAATTTATAGAGAAACTTAAAAATAAGTATGACTTTAAAATATCTGATGGCGGACTTGCTTTCCTTAAAGGTGCTTTTGATAGTCTGAAAACATTAGGTGATTACACTCTGGACATAATGTTTTCTTCCGCTCAGAGAGAAATAGTTATAGCTGAATTTAAAGGTGGAAAAGTTACTGTAAATGATATGATGAATCACCTTAACATCAACAGAGATTTCACCAGAATGGCATTGAATGAATCAACCCTTCGTTCAATAATAAATTCTACCTCTGAGAATGCTTTGTTGAATAAAGAAGCTGATGAAATGAAAGTTGAGAAGGATGATGAATATATTGCCAGCCTCACAGATTATGAAAACGGACTTCTTGTATTCAGGATAGATCAGGACGAAATATGGTCAAAGGTAAAGGTATCTGAAGATGAAATGAAATCTTATTATGAAAATAATAAATCATTGTATGCTAATGCAGATACAACAGGTAATAAAACATATAAGACTTTTGAAGAGGTTAAGCCACAGATATCCAATGAACTACAGCAACTAAAATACAAGGAAATTGAAAAAAACTATCTTGAAAGTCTCAGACAGAAATACCCGGTGGTCATACACGAAGAAGTACTCGCCGAAGCGTTTAAGGAATAGTAAAGATTTCTTGAAAAATTTATTATTACTTGTCCTGCTTTTAATTTCCAAGCCGCTTTTAAGTCAGGCCGAGGGGGATCGTATAATTGCAATTGTCGGGAATCATATAATACTTCAATCTGATCTGAATTTTCAGCTCTACAATTACATGACCCAGAATAATATCAGCCAGCTTAACGAAGCTGTTATACAGCTGGTTTTCCAGAACATGCTGACTGAAAAATTAATTCTTGCTAAAGCTGACCAGGACAGTATATACATATCTCAGGAAGAAATACAGAAACAGACAGACGCTAGATTAAAGGAGCTTGTAAATCAGTTCGGCTCTGAGAAGAATCTGGAAAATACTTACGGGATTACAATAGCAAGAATCAAGAAGATCCTCAGGGAACAGCTTGAAACAAGCATGAAATTAAACAAAGTTAAGCAAAAGAAATTCGGATACGGAATAACAGTTACAAGACCGGAAGTAATAAAATTCTATAATGAATACAAAGATTCTCTGCCTCCGGTGCCTGAATCGTTTGAACTTTATCAGATTGTAAGAATACCTAAAATCACTGAAGATGCAAAATATCAGGCCAGAAAGAAAGCTGAGCAACTTCTTGACAGTTTGAAAAAAGGTGCAGACTTTTCTGAACTGGCAAAAAAATATTCAGATGATTCACTTTCAGCAATTAAGGGAGGAAACCTGGGCAAAGCTAAGAAAGGAACATTTGTCAAGGAATTTGAAGATGCAGCCTTTTTGCTTCAACCCGGTGAAATATCAGGTATAGTTGAAACTGAGTTTGGCTATCACATAATTAAACTCCTTGAAAGAACAGGCGATTTCATTACTACTCAACACATCCTAATAAAATTTCCAAGATTCGAATCAGCTGACTTTGCTGAAATAAACTTCCTCAGGGAACTTAAAAACATGGTTTTAAACAAAGAAGCTACCTTTCAGGAACTTGCAGTCATTCATTCTCAGGATCCGGCATCTGCCAAAGACAGCGGATATATAGGTAAAATATCTTTAAGTCAACTTGACAGCCTTGAGATACTTGCATTAAAGGATCTGTCGCCGGGTGAAATTTCCGAACCTGTTAAAGTCGGTGATTCCAGATATTACGGTTACCACCTATACCTTGTAAAGGAACGCTTCCCTGAACATATGGCAACACTTGAAACTGATTATGCCTTAATTGAGCAATATGCACTGCAATATAAGGAACAGAAAGCAATAGCTGACTGGGTTGAAGAGCTGAAGAAGACTATATATGTGGAAATTAAAATGTAGAACTGGATATGGATTCCGGTTTCCTCTCCTTTACCCTTAATCCATTATATTTAGTCTTATTTCTCGGAGTAAGTGTAATCCTCTCATTTTATTTTTTCAAAGATCAGCAGATTTTCGGATTCAGGAAGTTCATCCTTATACTTCTGAAATCACTTGCCTTGTTTTCAGTCTTAATTCTTATATCAAATCCGGTCTTAAGCCTTCTGAAATATAGTGGCAGTGGTGTAAACCTGATATTGATTGACAACTCAAGAAGCCTTTCAGTAGATAATAAAATTGAACAAAGAAACAGAATTTTAAACCAGCATCTTTTACATAAAGATAACAATATTTATTTCGAGTTTTCCGATAAACTGTATAGGAAAGAGCCTCCTAATTTATCACAATTATCAGATTCAGCACTTGGATTCCAGACCTCGCTTTCACCAGCCTTGAAAACTATTCGTGAAAACTATAAAATAAAGTTTAATACCATTACGATCATTTCAGACGGAAACTTTAATCACGGTGGAAATCCCGTATATGAGGCACGTTTATTTCAGGTACCTGTCATTCCCGTTCTGATCGGAGACACCATACAGAAGAAAGACCTCATAGCATTTAATGTACTCAGAAATGAAAAAGCATTTACAAACACTTCTGTAAAAATCAAAGCTGAAATCAAATCATATAAACACAACGGAAAAGTTACAGTAAGCCTTCTGAGAGAGAAACAGGTTATAGCTACACAATATATAGAAGTTAATGAAAATCAAAGCTTCTATCAGACTGAATTTACTCTTAGCGAGAGTATTCCGGCAAAAATCAGTTACAGACTTGAAATCAAGCCCGTTGAAAACGAAATAACAGAAAAAAACAACCAATATGACTTCTTCATAACTTATTTTGAAAAGAGAAACAATATATTACTATTTTCAGGGGGACCGGGATATGACCATGAATTCATAGTATCGGTGATTAAAAGAATTTCAGAATATAAAACGAAAGTGAAAACTCTGAAATCGCCGGAAGAATTTTATGAAGGCATCCCTGAGAGAAATTTGTTTACAGAATCTTCTCTTATAATATTAATGAATTTCCCCTCACAGAAAACTTCACCTTCACTTTCAAATTTCGTTTCTGAAAACATTAGAAATAACAAAACACCAGTCCTTTTCATAGCCGGAAGAAATACTGATTACTTAAAACTTCGTTCATATGAAACCCTTCCCTTTGAAGCAACTTTATCTTCTGAGAAGCAGTCTTCACTTAAGGTAATCTCAAACACAGAAAATCCGTTCTCAGATATTGAATCTATGTTAAACTCAACACCGGCTACTTTCAGAAATATATCAAATCTCATCTTAAAGCCCGGATCAGAAACATATATATCAGACAGGTTTTCCGGAGAACCAGTTGTAATTTTCCGTAATACAGCCCAGATAACATCATCAGCACTTCTTAATTACGGACTGTGGAAATGGCAGCTTAACCCTTCTTATAATGGCAGTAAAAACCTTGAGAAGTTCATCTTAAAACTTATTGAACTTTCTGTAGAAAAAGAAAAGAAGAAAAGATTTGAGGTTTATCCTCAGAAAGACATATTTGACTATTCTGAGGAAGCAGTTATTATAGCTGAGGTTAAGGATGAAATCAATAATCCAACTATGAATGCTTCGGTTACAGGTAAAGTAATATCAGATGCGGGCAAGGAATATACTCTCATTTTCAAACCCTCGGAAGGTAAATATTTCGCATCGTTACCGAAGCTGCCGGCTGGTGATTACAAAATTGAAGCTTCGGCAGAACTCAACGGGCAATTTCTCGGAAGCGATTACTCAAGATTTTTTTCTGATACTGTAAGGACTGAATATCTCAAAACAACTTCAGACATTCTTGCTATGCAGGAACTCGCATCAAACACAAACGGTTCCCTTGTTTCAGAAGAAAATTTCAGTAAACTCACGGAAGTTACCGACTCGCTTTCTTCACGGGAAACTGAATCTCTTGCTTTAACGGAGAAAATAAAATTAAGGGAGAATTTATGGATGCTTGGAGTGATAATCTTATTATTTGCCTCTGAATGGATACTAAGGAAAAGAAACAACATACCCTGATAAGAACTAAATTTTCACTTCATAATTGAGGTCATATTTATATATTTGTAAAAATAATAAAAGGATAAAACTCTATGCCATGGGTTATAACAAAATTATGCATTGACTGCCGCGACACTGAATGTGCTGAAGTATGTCCGGTTGACTGTATTTATCAGCTTAAAGTTGAAGATGCGGAATTTTTGATAGTTTCAAGTGGAACCATAGCGAGTACAGCACGAATCTCAGTGGACAGATTACGTGAAAAAGGGTACAAAATTGGTCTTTTAAGAGTCAGGGTTTTCAG
>JAOADS010000048.1 GCA_026417195.1 Ignavibacteria bacterium
CAACAAAATCTTTTATCCAAGTTTCAGTATCAGCAGGCCCGGAATTTGGAATAAATTTAGCAAACGTAAACGTAACGCCATCGAGCACGACTGATTCTCGTACAGGTTTAATAATTGGAGGTCTTGTTGATGTAAACATAGGCAAAATACTGGGTGTTACCTCTGGACTAAGATTCGTTATGAAGGGATACTCATCAACTTCCCAAGGAGTAACATATAAAGTAAAGTTGAACTATTTAGAATTCCCCGCTTTACTAAAAACCAGGTTTACTCTTACAGAGGTAAAACCATATTTACTCGGAGGCCTAACTTTAGGTATAAATGTTTCAGCTACTGAAGAACAGTCCACAGGAACTCAGTCTCAGAATGTTGATGTCAGTAATGCAGTTGAATCAATTGACTTTGGGTTATTATTCGGTGCTGGGCTTGATTTCAGTGTAGCTTCCAAAGTTGGTTTATTCGTTCAGTTCGGATATCAGCTTGGTTTATCAAACTGGCTGAAAAATGCACCTCAGGTTACAGCTAAAAACTACGGAATTCAGATTACAGGTGGTGCAAAGTTTAAATTTTAATATTAGTTCTATTTTCTTTCTATAATAAAAACGGCTCAACCATATGAGCCGTTTTTATTTCATATTATACAAAAAAATCATCCGGTTTTAACATTAGAAATTAAATTCCTGCCTGATTCAGAAATATCTGCAACTTCCTCTGAAATATCCGGCTTCGGCTTTGAAAAATTTTTAAGTATTCCATACGGTATTATTACACAATAACCAAGTGTAAGCAAAATAGGAGCAACAACTGTCGGAAGAAATCCGTCAACTGAGTTCTCAGACATAAATACATAGCCTATTATAATAATCAGTATCCCTATTCCGATCACAATAAAGTTTTCTCTCTCAAGAGGAAAAGTAAAATCCTGCTTTTTAATTTTAGATGATGTTTTTCTGTTTTTTAATTTTGTCTGCATAGCTTAGTTTATTTTTATATTGGCAAGTTCATTATAGAACAAATATACAGTTTTTATTCCATTGAAGAAATTATTAAGATTCAGATTTTCATCCGGTGAATGTGCGTTTTCATCTGGCAGACCAAAACCTAAGAGGACAACGGGAACATACAGCAGTTTTTCAATTACAGTTACAATTGGTATGGAACCACCTTCCCTAATAAAAACCGGCTCTTTTCCGAAAGCACCTTTCAATGCCCTAGCTGCTGCCTGATTCCATTTACTTTCAACTGGTGAGATCCAGGGTTCAGAGTGATGATGTCCGGAAACACTCACTTTTACACCCTTAGGAGCTATTTTGTAAACATAGTCTGTGAACAATTTTGCAATCTTATCTGGATCCTGATTCGGAACAAGTCTCATACTGACTTTCGCAGATGCTTTTGAAGGCAAAACTGTTTTGGCACCCTCTCCCGTGAATCCTCCGTGTATTCCGTTACAGTCCAGTGTCGGCCTTGCCCATATTCTCTCAAGAGTAGAATAACCTTCTTCACCTGATGTAGCATCAACACCAAGTTCCTCAGCATACTTCTTCTCGTCAAAAGGAAGCCTTGCAAAATTATCCCTTTCCTTATCGCTTAAAGGCAATACATCATCATAAAATCCATCTATTGAAATTCTGCCCTTTTCATCCTTCAATTTAGAAATTATTGAAGCCAGGGCATTAATTGGATTTTCAACAGCCCCTCCGAACTGCCCTGAATGTAGGTCGCGGTTCGGACCAATTACATCAATCTGCATGTAACATAATCCTCTTAAGGCATAACCCAGAGCAGGTATATCTCTGGAATACATAGCTGTATCTGAAATAACACAAACATCTGACTTAAGCATTTCAAGACGTTCCTTGATAAAAAGCTCAAGGTTCTCACTTCCTATTTCTTCTTCTCCTTCTATGAGAAGCTTGATATTTACAGGAAGTGATTTATTTAGTTCAAAGTATGTCTCTATAGCTTTAAGGTGAATAAATACCTGTCCCTTATCATCTGCAGCACCTCTTGCATAAATGTTATCACCTCTAACAGTAGCCTGAAAAGGTGGTGAAGTCCATAATTCCAGCGGATCTACCGGCTGAACATCATAATGCCCGTATATAAGAACAGTAGGCTTATCTTTGCCTGCGTGAAGCCAGTCCGCATAAACTACCGGGTGGCCACCTGTAGGGATCACGGAAGAATTTTCAAGTCCTACTTTTTTGCAGTGCTCTTTGAGATATTCTGCACAGGCAAGCACATCCTCTCTATGTTCAGAAAGCGTACTGATACTGGGATAACTTAAAAAAACCTTTAATTCTTCCAGGTACCTGGATCTATTACTGTCTATGTAACCAAAAGTTTCGGAGACCAATTTAATTTTAATTTCCTCCGAGTTTTTTGATCTGACCTAAGGCAAATTCATCATTTGGTTCAAATTCAAGATACTTTTTGTAATCTGCTATGGCTTCATTATTTTTATTAGCTGAAGCATAACTGTTTGCCCTCCAGAGATAGGCAGAACCGATATTAGGATTAAGTTCTATGCTCCTAGTAAGAATCTCAACTGATTTGTCATACTCCTTTGTGTAATAATGACAAATCCCAAGGTAAACATAGGCAGCTACGTTTATTACACCAAGATCTATTGATTTATTGAATTTCTCAGAGGCTTCCTGATATTTTTGTTCAGAAAATAAGACTTTCCCGTATTCGAAATAAACACTAGGGTCTTCCGGGTCCTCTGACACTGCCTTGTCGAGCAATTCGTAAGCTTTGGAATATTCTTTCTTATCCTGATATATCTTTGCCCATTTATAGAAATCTTCTGCATTCAGATCATCACTGTTTACCTTTTTGAAATAATCCTCAGCTTTTGAATATTCCTTTTTATCTATAAGGCAATATGCGTAATATTTGTTCGCCTCACCGTAATCAGGATCTATGGATAATACTTCTTCAAGAATTTTCATAGCACGGTCTATTTCACCTTTACCATAATAAGATTTAGCAAGGTAGGTTTTCCCTCTGCGCGAACCTGGAACCAGCTGATCATACCTTTCAAATGCTTCAATTGCATCATTAAAACGATCCAGCAGATAAAAAATAAGGCCCTTTTCAAAAAAAGCCGGTGCGAAATTGTTATCAGCATCAGTTGCCTTTATGAAATTCTCCAGTGATGAACTGTATTTCTTCTGTCTGAAATCAACTTTACCCAATCCGTAAATTGCTGGGGCATAACCAGACTTATATTTCAGTGCAAGCTCATAATTTGTCCTAGCAGGTTCATATGCTCCCCTTGCAAGATACGCATCGCCAAGTCCGACATATATCTTGGGATTTCTGTCGTCATATGTTCTTGCTTGTGTAAGCGATGTTATTGCATTGTCAACTTTACCATCTGCTATAAAACTTTCTGCCTCAGCTTTGAGAATTGAAATAATGGTTTCTATTTCTTCCTTGTCAAGTTGATCTTTGGATTTACTTAAAGGAAGATATTTCCTTGCTTTCTGAAATTCAGCAGATGCCTCGTTATATTTTTTCTGTGAGGTGTAAATCTCTCCAAGTACAGCATAGGCTTCCGGCCTCTCATCATCTTTTTTAACGGCATCTTTAAGGAACTTCTCTGCTTCCTTAACAGAACCCGTCTGAAAAAGGGCTATTCCGTAATAAAGATTAGCTTCATAAGAGTCCTTTGAAACACCTTTAAGTATATTGAGGGCTGTAAGATAATCTCCCCGCTTTACAGCTTCTATTCCTTTATCAAGCTGTGCGAAAGTGACTGAACAGTAGAGCAGGGGAACAAGAATAAATAAAATTTTTATTTTTACTCTCTCCATGTTTATATTAATTTAATTGTATAATTCTAACTGGTTGGGTTACGGGTACTAAACCGGATTTTAAAACAATTCTCTGTCCGTCATAAGAAAGCATGAAACTAATAAAACCAACAGAAACGTTCATTGAAAAGTCAGATGAAAGTATAAAAACCTCCGTTGAAAGAGGATAACTCTTGTCAGCTATATATGCCTGATGAAGTCCCACATATTCACCTACACTACCTGTCTGAGAATCAACTGACGCAATCTTCAGAGGCTTCACGCTCTCATCCAAAGTATCATTCGAAACAGTAATCCACGACATTGAAATAAAACCAATGGCATTCCTGCCTGAACGTATTTCACTCATCATTTGTGCAGATGTACTGCATACTTTACTTCCTGAGCTGAAATCCTTTCCTTCCATAACCTTACTTTTAAATATATCATGAATAGAAGCATTCTTCCTGGCAATAAAGACATCTATTTTCCCTTTGAACGGAGGTGTTGAACCACCTGAAAACTTTTCCCAGTCAGTCACCTCACCTGAGAATATTTCTTTAAGCTCTCTAAAATTCAGCCTCCTTAGGGGATTAGCTGGATTTACTATAACTCCTATGCCATCAAGCGCAAATTTATTTTTCTTAAGTTCAATCTTATTTGATTTAAATATTTCTTCCTCTTCAGGTGTAAGATCTCTGCCAACAACTATTGTTTTAAGTTCTCCGTTATTCAGATCTGCTATTAGCTCCTTAGTGGTTTTAACTACAACATTAATCTTTGATTCTTCATTAAGTCTCATAAATTCATTGGCTTCTCTGGTCACAACAGGCTGAACTCCTTCATCAACACCTATGGTAAGTTCTCCGATTGTTGTAACAGAACGTTTAGTAGAAAAATCACAAGAATTAAAAAAGAAAACCAATATAATTAAGCTACCAGCTGAATACGTTTTCATGATCCTTTAAATCTTCTTATTTCCCGTTCGGAAAAAACTAAATTACCTATCCGGATCATAATAATGAAATTTTCTAGTCATCTGTTTAGATTTCATATAAGCATTATAAGCTCTGAAAATTCCATACAATATCAATATAATCCCAAAAAGATATCTTACAAACTCATTGTTTCTGAAAAAGTCACTGGTGGAAAAAACCCCCGTTAAAATAAGAATTCCCATCACCACAAAGATGAGGGAAATTCCAAATGCAAAATAACTGTATGCTTTCAATAATATTATTAAATCAGATCAAACTTAATTCTTCAATTTGAAGTTGAACGGTACGGTAACCCAAACCTTGACCGGTTTGCCATTCTGAAGTCCCGGGGTGAACTGAAGATCCATAGCCTTGCTTCTCACTTCATCATGAAAAACATCCGGGCCACTGATTGAACCTACTTTAGAAACACTGCCGCTTTCGTTTACCAGAACTTTTACAGTAACTCTTCCTTCTATTCCTGCATCTCTAGCTATTTCAGGGTATTTCATAGAAGCCCTTACCTGAGCAAGATTTACGCACTCGGGAGCTTTCTCTACTTCAAAGGACTGATAAACAGTTTTCTCCTGTACTTCCTTCTTTTCAATTTTCTCTTCTATCTTTTTTTCTTCTATTTTAACTGGTCCTGAGTATGTAAACTTACCGGTATCACCGGTTGAACTCACGGGAGACTTAATCTGCTCAAGTTCTTCCTGAGTTTTAATTGTCTTTTCCTCTGCCTTTTCTTTTGCGACTGGCTCAGGCTGAAGAGCTGTTAAATCCTTTGGAGGTGCAACAGGTGGTTCCTCAATCTTTGGCGGTGGCGGTTCCTCTTCGTCAGTTGCTGAAGGTGGTGGCTCAAGATCTGTCACATTTATGATCCTCTGCTGAATATCCTTTTGTGAAGTCTGCTCCATCCTGCTGATGTAATTAGCAAGAAGGTAAGAACCTATGACAAAACCATGAATCAATATTGCAAAAAGCAGACCTTTCTGAAGATACTTCTGATAGGATTTCTTCAGTTCTGAAGCACCGTAACCGGTACTTTGCAGAATTTCTATATTATCACTAACCATGTTTTCCTCCTTTCAACTCCCTCTGTATATCAGGAGAGTAATTTTATTTACAGCTTTTGAAGCTTATACAGTTATTTGACTAAATTTGTTCCTGATTTCCTTATTTAGGAACTGCATAATAGAAAAAAATAAAAAAAAATACAAGCCCTCTGAAAAACAATGTTAAATTAAGATTAATCCAGTTTGCCTATGTAGAACTCAACATTATCTTTTGCAAAATTCATAAGGTCCTTGGCTGAAGCCTTACCCTCAGGAGAAGCCATGGCCTCATTAAATGCATCCATGTTTTCATAATACATCTCAGCCATAAGGTAATATGAAGACTCTGTTCCGGGTAAAGCTTTTAGCTTGGATACTTCTGATTTAATAAGTCCGGGGATTTTTTCAACAAGAGGCATATGTTTTTCAAAATAGTGTTTATCAAATGCATCCTTGTCAGCCGGAGTTTTGTACAATGCAATTAGTTTTATCATGTTTTATTTTATTTTTAATTTATCTGTCTGGCGGAAAATAAGGTAATATCCCTAACGGATTATGAACGTATTTCTTGATCATTTCTGGACTCACAGATATATCAGTATTTGATATAAGGGAACTACTATCATTGAATTCAAAATTCAATGCTAACTCATGAAATTCTCTTATTTCTTGAGAGTTAAAAGCCGATGCATTAAGTTTATCTCTCAGGACACCCGATTTAAAAACCTTGTATGGCAGAACCTGCTTTTCGGGAATATTGTCAGCTGAGCTGATATTTATTCCTATTTTAGGTATTACAGTGCCGTCAAGTATGAATCTTTTGGGTGGATTTATAAAATATTTACCTTCCATGATTGAGCTTAAATTATATGCCATCATATTCATATAGTCATCTTTTGTGTATTCAGTCTCGTTACGGAATCCTTCGGGTGCGAAAGCTATGACCCTTGCTGTTTTCCCCTTATGTGCCAGCACCAAAGTACCTATTTTGCAGATCCTGAATAATTCCCTTGCNTCTTCATTTCTCATTCTAACACATCCGTGAGAAGAAGGTCTTACACCAAGATGAACATAATAACCCGTTCCCTGCAATCCGTGAAATCCAATACCCATATTAAAAGGCATGAAATAATTCAGCTGTGACTGGAATTGTGAAGACTTATGTGTTTCTGCCTTATGGAAAATTGCAAATAAACCCGGCCTTGAGTCAACACTTTTATGTGCACCCGGAATACCTGAGGACACCGGATATTTTACTGTTCTGCCGTCTCTGAAATGAACATACAACATCTGCTGATCTATCCTGAACTCAAGCCAAAGGTCATCATTTGTGTAAATCGTATCGCGTAAATTCTTTGAAAATATCTCAGGGGCAAGTAAAGCAGAAAAACTGAATTCCTGATCTGAATCTTCCTTATCACGAATAGAATTAAAGTCAGTTTGATTTGAATAGAAAAAGCCAGAGAAAATAAAAAAAACTGCTAGCATAGGAATTATGAAAATAAAATTCCCCGGCTCGGTTTTAATTTTAAACTCTTCCCTGTGTTCAGCAGACAAATTCATGTCCGAAGCTAAAGATTTCAGATTCACTTCAAAACTTCTTTCTCAAGCCATGCAGTTGTAACTGATTTTGGCCTTGTGATCGGTTCACCCATAGCTCTGCTTAAGACAAGCTGGGAGCAAATGCCAAGAGCTCTTGAAACACTGAATACAACTGTATAATATTCAACCTCTGTTAATCCATAGTGATAAAGCAAAGCACCTGAAGCAGCGTCAACATTTGGCCAGGGATCTTTAGCCTTACCCTGTTCGATCAATAGCTGAGGTACTATATTGAAAAGTTTTTCTACTACTATAAATCTCGGATCGTCCGGAATGTATTTTTTACCAAAGTTAATAAAAGCTGTAAACCTTGGATCGGTCACCCTTAAAACCGCATGTCCGTAGCCCGGTATAACAAGGCCTTTATCAAGTCTTTCCTTTGACAGCTGTCTTAACTGATCATCCGTCGGAACTCCGCCGAAATGTTCAATCAGTGCAAGCACGAATTTAAGGCATTCCTGATTTGCAAGTCCGTGAAGCGGTCCTGCAAGCCCGTTCAATCCGGCTGCAAGCGAATAATAAGGGTCAGACAGGGCTGAACCCACAACGTGAGATGTAAAGGCGCTTACATTTCCACTTTCATGATCTGAATGGAGTACCATATAAAGCCTCATCAGATCATACCATTCTTGATTGTCTTCACTAACTCCCAGCATATAAGCATAGTCAGCTCCCCAGTCGAGTTCTGGCTTTGACTTGATAACATCTCCCTTATTGAAACGGGTCCTGTAAATAGCTGCAGCAAGCCCCGGGAGTTTTGCGATTAAATTAAGACAATCTTCAAGAGTGTATTCCCAGTAAAGATCTTTTTTAAGTCCTTTATCATATTCGCGTCTGAACTGTGATTCATATTCCATAGCAGTTATACATGCAGTAAGCATAGACATTGGATGTGCATCAGCAGGAAATGACCTGATTATATTCCAGATATATGAAGGAAGCTCCGCTCTGTTGCTTAGGTCATTTTTAAGATCCCTTCTCTCTTCCTCCGTTGGAAGTTCTCCGGTCAAAAGTAACCAGAAAATCTCTTCAGGTAATTTCTCTGTAAGTTCAAGAATTGGGATACCCCGTATTATAAGTCCAGTATCAAGTCCTACTTCTGAGGTGTCACATATAAGTGATTTAACTCCCCTCATCCCTCCGAGAATCTGTTCAACAGTTACCTCAGAAATGACCTTGCTACCGTAGTTTTTTCCCAAATTCCGAACTCTTTCCCTTAAATTCGGAATTTGAGAAGCAAGCTTTGCTTTCAACAAAGACATTTTAATTAGCTCCTTTGAAAAAAGATTAATTGATTTTGCAGAGCGGTAAATATATTCAGAAATGCTTTAAGTATAAAGGTTATAAGTAAGGTATTTCATTTCAACAAAGCATGAAATCGTCTTATTCCCCAGAAATGCGGCATGAAAACTGTTTGCCGAATATATTAAACTCTAAATGCTTCTCATAATTCGGGCAAATGAAGAAATGAAAAACGCTTAGACATAATCTGATCACATATTTTGAACACCGAGTTCCACTAACCTGAAATCCTTTCTTAACAGACATCAATGACTATTTCACCAAAAGCAGTTTTGAATATTCAATACCCTTTGATATACAAAACTCCTCCTGATATGTTCTGATATCAACATCCCATTTTTTTTCGTCCTCTTTTTTAAACTTTCCATAAAGCTTTAAAACCTCTTTGTGATATACATCCACTTCCTCAACATCTGTCATTATATAAAACCTTCCCTCTGGTTTTAATATCCTGTAGATCTCCTCAAGTAAAGAAAATGAAAAAGCTCTTCTTTTATTATGTCTTTTTTTCACCCATGGATCAGGAAACAGATAAAACACTTTTTCAATAGAACAAGAGTCAATAAAGGGAAATCCATTAACTGCGCTGTACCATATAACAGCTGCATTCGGAATATCTTCGCCTTTTATGATGTTGTCTGTCCATTCAACAGCACCTTTCCTCACCTCAACTCCTAATATATTCTTTTGAGGGTAATTGACTGCAATTTCAACCAGAAACTTCCCTAAACCAGATCCTATGTCTATAAAATCAGGCTGAAGACCATTTGTGAAAAACTCACTCCATTTCAATCTTGAGGGAATGGCTGGATAGGAAAAATTACTGCCTCTGTGCTGACTTAAGGGGAGATATAAAACAGCATTTGCGTGGTGACGGATTCTGGGAACCGGATATTTAGAAAAGTCTATCCTTTTCAAGCTAACAGATTCATCTAAATTTCTTTTCAAGCTCGAGAAGAAATTTCTTTATCTCAGTTCCGCCTGAGTAACCTCCTATATCACCGTTTTTGTTGATAACACGATGACAGGGAATGATTACAGCGATTCTGTTCATTGCGTTTGCATTGGCTACGGCTCTCTGTGAACTTGAAGCACCTATCCTTAATGCAAGTTCCGAATATGAAATAGTATGACCATAAGGAATCTTTTTAAGCTCATCCCAGACTTTCATCTGGAACTTCGTCCCCTGATAGTCAAGCGGAACTGTGAAATTTTTAAGCTTTCCTGAGAAGTATTGGTTCAGTTCATATACACACTCTCTGATATATTTACTCTTTATTGATCGCAAAGGGCCTTCAAACATTTCGCTTAATTTCTTAATGTAAGATCTATTTTTAGAATGACCAGAAAATTTAATTAAACATATGCCTCTTGAGTTAGCTCCTATAGTTAGTAAACTAATTTCCGTTTCAATCATTAAAATATCTTTAATTGCACTTTTCATACTCTAACAGAATAATATTTGAAACGTTATCTCCATTCAGAGGGACAACTAATAATTAACCCATTTTTTGTGTGAATATTGTCAGGCAAACGGCTTGTTCTTAAATGTTTCTCCTTAGCCTTCATGTAAAAATCAGCGTTTTGTTTAAGAATTTCAGCCCGTCCTCCGATTGGTATAACAATACCTATTTTTTTTGAGGGGAATAGTTTTCTTAATGTTGATATGACGGGAACCAAATCACTATCTCCAGAAAAAATAATCGCTTTATCGTACCTATCATTTATAGAAAGTTCCACTAATTTAACAGCAATATTAACATCCGTTTGCTTTTCTTCAAAAGTAACATACTTCTTGTTGCACTCCCTGCAAATCTTATCTTTACGTCTAAATTCTCCGTAAATTACCTCAACACCATTAAGTTCCTGAACCCTGATAAAGAGTTTGTGTTTTCTAACTTTTTTCTGTGACCACTTTGCTAACGCGGTAAAATAATATATCCCTTCTATATTGTCTTTTGTACTTACAAACTTTTTTACAAAAGAAACTAAATCCAGCCACTTGTATTTATGATAACTTTTAGATTTATGAAGTGAGTGATATAAATTAAAACCATCAATTAAACAAACTACTCTAGGCATAAGTAAATTAACATATAATAAAAAACCCAGCTCCACTAAGGTAGCTGGGGGCAATGGAACACTAGGTCCCAGAGCGATTATTTACAAGTATAATATTCATTCACACAATTCTCAATGCAAATTTATAGCTATTCATAATATCCTGAAAATAAAAAATCACTTCATAATTTCTTAACTAACTTTATCATATTTCTAAAACTTAATCATCCAAAAAACCTAACTACATCCGCTTGTTTCTCCGCATGTGGTACATTTCAGACACGTTCCGTTTCTGACCATTGTAAGACTTCCACAACTTGGACATATATCTCCGGTATAACCTTTCATTTTAGCCTCACGTATCTTTTCATATTCGCTGTTTAATAAAGTTGTCTGAGAGGCCGACACGCCTTTAAATGCTGAACTTTCAGAGTAAATCTGAGTACCTTCTGGTGTGATAGAAACTTTCTGCGACTGTGATATAACTTCATTCTTCTCTGCAGATCTGCTTACAGGTTCATCAATGAATCTTTCTGAGAAAACCTCCTCATCTTCAAAATCAGTTTCGTTGTCAAGCTTACTGATTGAATCAATAGGACTTGTTCTCATTTCATCTTCAGGTGATATGTGAGCTAAATCATTTCTTCCGAGATAGGTAACAGCAAGTTCACGGAAAATATAATCAATTATTGAAGTCGTCATTTTAATATTGGGATTACCAACAACAACTCCGTTTGGTTCAAAACGCGTATATACGAAGGCATCAACAAATTCTTCAAGCGGAACTCCATGCTGCAATCCAAGAGAAACTGAAATTGCAAAACAATTCATCAGGCTCCTGAAAGCTGCCCCTTCCCTGTGCATGTCAATAAATATCTCTCCCAGCTGTCCGTTTTCATATTCACCTGTTCTGAGATATACGGAATGGTTACCGATTTTTGCTTTCTGTGTGTAACCCTTGCGTCTGAAAGGCAGGCGGCGTCTTTTAGCTATGTAGCGGTGAATGATACGCTCAGCTATTCTGATGATATCGTTTGGTTTACTCATTACCTCTGCCAGTTCCTGTGAATCTGTTTCGGAGAGGTCATCATCACTAACTGAATTTAAAGGCTGCGAAAGTTTTGAGCCGTCACGGTAAAGAGCATTTGCCTTTAGACATAACTTCCATGAAAGCATATAAGCATGTTTCATATCTTCAATGGAAGCATCATTCGGAAGATTGATTGTTTTACTTATTGCACCGGATATAAAAGGCTGGGCAGCAGCCATAATTTTTATATGCGCATCGGTTGAAATGAATCTTGTACCTTTCTTGCCGCATTTATTTGCACAATCAAAAACCGGATAATGTGACTCTTTTAAATGTGGTGCTCCTTCAATTGTCATTGTTCCGCAAACATACTCATTTGCCTCTTCTATCTGTTCCTTGGTAAATCCTAGAGCTTTAAGCATATTGAAATTAAAATCATCAAGCTGTTCATCAGTAAACCCTAAAACGTTTTTACAGAAGTCTGTTCCCAACGTCCATTTGTTAAATGCAAAGTTTATATCAAAAATTGAAGGTAAAGACTTCTCAATCTGTGAAATCACGTCAGAGGTAAATCCCTTTTCAGCGAGCGTCTGAGGATTAATATGAGGACAGCCTATCAGAGTAGCATGTCCCGTAGCATATTTTACTATATCATCTATTTCATTATCTGTATAACCAAGTCTCTTAAGAGCCGGCGGCACGAGTTCATTTATTATCTTAAAATAGCCCCCTCCAGCAAGTTTTTTAAATTTAACCAGAGCATAATCAGGCTCAACACCGG
>JAOADS010000049.1 GCA_026417195.1 Ignavibacteria bacterium
AGATGTGTATAAGAGACAGGAAGCCGGCTGCTCCTCGGTAAGAATGTATGAAGGTGGCAATGAACCATTGAAACAAAGCGGGTGTAACAACCCGCTTTGTTTTTTAATTTCAATTAATTATATTAATGAAGAATTAATATAATTATCTTCCAAATACATCATAATATTTTTCAGCATGTTCTTCATACCGCTTAATCAGCTCAATATTTTTTTTCTCAAGTTCAGTAAGCTGATTACGGATATCCGTTGAAACAGGCATATACCAAGTTACGAATTTATCAAATATAAATCTAACCCTGCGGTTCTTAAAAGAATAGCCATGCCTTGCATAAATTGCGTTTCTAATAATTTCAAGATCTCCTTTGTAAAGGTTCTGTAAATGTTCTTTTTTAAGCTCCATGACTGATGCATTATATTTTACAACTTCATTTGTAAGCATCTCTATTCTTTCAGGGAACTCAGGATTTGCATCATATAATTCAGCCCATTTAACATCTTGAGGGAGCTCAAGATGAGGGTTGTATGCAAAACTCTTTTTTTCAAGATTGTATTCTCTTACAGAAACAGGCAGTTTTTTATCATAAGCTTCCCAAATTCCCTTAAGAAAAATTTCATTGGTATTTTTAGTATCAATAATCACAGTAAATGAAAACTTACCGTCATATTTATCATCACCTGGTTCAGCAACATCAGCCTCGTAGTTTTCTCCTATTTTTACATATTTACCTTTAAAAGGACGGTTATTGCCGGCAACCACACTATGTCCGTACATTATTTCATCATTAAGAGAGTCTATAAAAATAGTAATTTTATTGGCATAAACATAATTTTTAGACCTGTCATACACTTTAGCAATAAATTTTCCGGTATAAGAACCAATTACCTGCTCATGTATTTTTTGATTATTTATATCAGAATTTATTTCTGAAGATTCAACTTCTACTGAACGATTCTTCCGTTCAGAACTGTTAAAACTTTCTGAGTTTTGTTCTTGTTGTTTAGTGCATGAAACAAAAAAAATAAATAGCACTATAATTGCGATTGTTTTCATAATTTATTTTACTTTATTTTTAAATATTTTCGTATAATTAATTCAGCAATTACTAGATTAGGCACCCATCCGAGCCACGCTACAATCTGATAAACATCCATCGGACGAGGTTCAAATAAAAACACAAGAAGGTATTTCCATGCTCTAAGCGTTATAGCTGAAACAGTTAGAGCGAATGAACGAATTAGGAATTCACGATGAGATTTAAAATCTCTTTTTATTGCCTTATATATAGCTATCGCTGTGAATACTATCCACAATACCGCCAGCATAACAAATGATGTTTGAGAAATCAGACCCCCGTTTGCAAAAATAGCTATATATAATCCGCTAGGACCTGAAAAAAATAAAACAACAATGCTATAAATCCAGCCGTTTAATTTGTGAAGTTGAGGATAGTATTTACGAATATATACCGAAAACTGAGTTAAACCGGCCGGAAGCAAAAACATTGAAGTATATACATGAGTAAAAAAAGCAAACTTGTAAAAAGGAACGTCAATGACATCCTGCTTAATTCTAAGAAATGCAACATCAGTATTATACGGAATATATTGCAATGTAATCTTTAATAAAAGATACGAAAAGTATAAATAAAGTAAAATCAATAAGGCAAAAAATAAATTTCTGAAACTGAGTTTTGTCTCAAAAATTTTTTTTAAAGGATATATTTTTACAGAATTATTCATCAAAGAGAGATTGGTTCTTCAAAAATAAATTAATATGTTAATGTAGTCAATATTAAAGATAAAAAATAAATAAAGCATAGCGTTTAGTTAAATGTGTAAAGTTGAACATGGGTGGTAAAGCATAAAGCCTCACAATTACTTCCGATATTTTTGAAAATTATCAAAGCTTTGACAGACTGCTCTAATAAATACCTAAACTTGAGAAAAAGCTCTATGCCAATCAGCACTGAGCTAAATTTTACACTCTAAAAGGAAAGTTATCAGTAAAGTTAATAACAATAAATGGATTTCATTTATGTTTTTTCAAAATTAACTTGTCGGAAAAAATGAGAACGAAATATATAAATGACATTAATCCGGCAACGGGTAAATTAATCACAAAGGTTAAATGTTCCTCTACGGGTGAAATAGACAAAGCTGTCAGAAAAGCCAAAATAGCTTTGAAAAGCTGGTCTGAGACACCGCTTAAACAAAGAAGCCGGCTGCTTAATCTAATTGCAAAAGATTTCATTAAAGAGAAGAAGAGAATAGGAAAACTGGTTACAGATGAAATGGGGAAGCTATACAGATCTGCTGTCGGAGAAGCTGAATCCGTTGCCTACGGCATAAAGGAGAACATAAGGCTTGCAAAGGAAGCTCTTAAGACTGATATCCTGAAAGAAAATGACCTGGTTACAGAAGTGCATCGGATACCTGTTGGGGTATGTGCTGTGATAACTCCGTGGAATTTCCCCGTCAGTATGCCAGAGTCACTTCTTTCCCCTGCATTACTTGCAGGTAATACTGTTGTATTTAAACCTTCGGAAATGGTCCCTCTTACTGGGCAGGCTGTTTACGAAATTTTCAGCAGATATCTTCCCGAAGGCGTGATTAATCTTGTTCAGGGAGCTGATGAAGCCGGTGATTACCTGATCCGCTCTGATATTGATATGATTGCCTTTGTTGGTTCTCAGAAAGTAGGACGCCATATAATGAAAACTGCCGGTGATAAGCTGAAACGTATAGTGCTTGAATTAGGAGGCAAAGACCCCATGATTGTGCTTGACGATGCTGATCTGAAAAAGGCTGCAAGTTTTGCTCTTAATGGTTCTCTCAGAAATACCGGACAGGTTTGTGTATCAGTCGAAAGAATCTATGTCCATCGCAAAGTTGCTGATGAATTTATCAAACTCGTTGAGGAAGGTATAAAGAACTTCCGTTACGGAGACGGATATGATGAGAATGCACAAATGGGTCCTCTAGTAAGTGAGAGTCAGAGAAAGCATGTAATTTCTCAGATCAAAGATGCAGTCAGAAACGGTGCTAGACTCGTATATGGCGGTAATGTTCCGAAAGACCGTGAAGGTTATTATATGGAGCCAGCTCTGATTACTGATCTCAAAAGCAGTCACAGTATTATGCAGGAAGAGACTTTCGGACCTGTGGTTGCAATTCAGACAGTGAAAGATGAAAACGAGGCATTAAAACTTGCTAATGATTCTCCGTTCGGTCTAGGCGCTACAGTCTGGACAAAAAATAAAAACAAAGGCATAGAACTTGCCAGAAAAATTGAGTCGGGCATGATCGGTGTTAATCAGGGACTTGCCTCTGTAAGCGGAACCCCTTGGGTAGGGATTAAACAAAGTGGTTTCGGATTTATCGGATCAGTGGAAGGTATCAGACAGTTTACAGTTCCAAAAAAAGTAAGCTATAGGAAATAGTCCAGCCATACATACACTTATGCTAACACCTTTTTGCGTTATAAAAAAAGACTTTTACTTTTTCTTTCTGAAAATCTGTAAAAATATCCAAATTTTAACTTCCACGTATAAAAGTATTGAATAAACTAAAAATTAAGCTTAAAATTATACATGAATTATGTGATTTTAATTTTTAGTTTTATAATCATAAACCATATCGCACACTCTGATTCCCTGAACACAGCTTTTATTAAATCTGATACGGTTAAGTCTGCCTCTGACAAGGTCACTCATGAGAAAAAATATAAAATCAACTACGTCAAATTCGGAGGAATTACATTAGCAACAGCCGGTGCTTTCTGGTGGCTTCACGAATACCAGAAAAATGCCTGGTGGAGCGGTCAAAGGGGTAAGTTTCATTTTCAAAACGACTGGGACTATGCTATGAGTGCTGACAAGTTAGGACATTTTTTTGACGGAGCTTTCATCCAAAGTCTTTATGAAGGTGCCTTCCGATGGTCGGGCTTTAAACCTAAAACTGCGATGTGGCTTGGTGCTGCTTTCAGCATAGCATACATGACTGATATAGAAATTGAAGATGGTTTTGCTACTGACTGGGGATTCAGCCCGGGTGATCAGATTGCAAATGTTGCAGGTGCGCTTTACCCGGTAGCACAGTATTACTGGAAACCACTTAGAAGTTTCAATGTTAAATGGAGCTATTATCCCTCGCCAACTTTAACTGAAGGTAAAAAACAGGGCGCCTTCCTTGATGACTATGACGGCCAAACTAACTGGCTTTCTGTTAATATATCTGATTTTCTGTCTCCCAAACAAACCTTTTGGCCCGAGTATCTGAATATTGTATTCGGATATGGAGTTAATCATTACAGACATTATGACATAAGGTATGCAGATTATTACATAGGACTTGATCTTAACTGGGAAAGAATTATCCCGGGAAATTCTGAATTTATGCTTTGGCTGAAAAGAGTTATAAACCATTTCAGATTTCTGCCTCTGCCTGTATTGAAAATAAATAAAAACGGTGTAACTTATTCGGTGAACTTCTGATGAGATATGTGTTTTTAATACTATTATCTGTTAATCTCTATTCACAGAATGATAATGCTCTTAAGTTTTCACTTAAGGACAAAAATCTGCAGTCTCCTTTAAACAAAAAGGAAAAGGAATATAAAATTAAACCGGTAAGAATGGTTATACTTGGCACGGCTGGTGCCGGTGTGTTTACTGCTATGCATATATACTATTCAAATACATGGTGGAAAGATCAGAGAAAATATTTTAAGTTCGCTGAAGACGGATACTATGCTAGAAACATGGACAAGGCTTCACATATATATACTGCAAATTTTTTCACCGAAGCGTCAGCTGTAGCATACGAATGGGCTGGTATGCATCCTAAAACAGCTCTTATCTGGGGAGCTGTAACTTCTATGGCATATGAAACCTATATTGAAGTAAATGACGGATTTGCCCCGAACTGGGGGGTTGACTGGCTGGATATGGGAGCTAATATTTTCGGTGCACTTTATCCTTTTATGCAGAGAGGATTTGAACCATTACAAAACGTTAATTTTAAATGGAGTTTTAAACCAGACTGGCTGAAGAAGAAATCTTCAGGCGGAGACGATTTGCTTGACGATTATACTAATATGACTTTTTGGCTTAGTGTGAATCCGGAAATAATTCTTCCAAGATCTGTTACCAAGGGAAAATTCTATCCGAACTTTCTTTCACTTGCGCTTGGTATGAGTGTAAAGAATTCAAGCCATAAGTCTGGGAGTACAAAAGCTTACACAGAATGGTTCTTATCGCTTGACTGGGATATAAGAAAACTTCCGGGCAAATCAGACTTTATGAAGAAACTTAAAAAAATACTTAACTTCTATCACTTCCCCGCTCCGGCTGTCCGTATTTCTCCATCCGGTATCTGGTACGGACTTTATTTTTAATAAACTTATAGCTAATTTTGTATTTGTTAAAACTTAAAATCAATGGCTAAACAACAAACTTTTGCGGATAAGGCTTCAAAACTCGGAAAAACTAAAGCCCAGACAGTCATCGACCCCGACACCGGAAAGGAAACAAAGTTGCTTAACGTCAGGCTCATAGAATCAGTGAAAAGCACTAAAGGCACATGGAAGTTCAGACAAAAAATGATGAAAGTTTACGAATCATCTTTAAAACCCTATAAAGGATAATTTTTATGTCAAAAGTATGTCAGCTTACAGGGAAAAAGCCTCTTACCGGAAATAATGTTTCCCATGCCAATAACAAAACCAAGACCCGTCAGTATCCTAATCTGAGAAAAAAGAAGATCTGGATTGAGGAAGAAAACCGCTTCATCACAATGAGAATCTCTGCCAAAGCATTGAGGACCCTGAAGAAAAAAGGATACGCATCTATGGTTGCTGAACTTAATAAATCCTGAGTTTAATAATTTATAACCCTCAAAAAAGAGTGTAGCAATACACTCTTTTTTTTTAAAACTTGTCTTCAGAAAAACAAATCAGTATAATTCTACCTACTCTCAATGAAGAGAAACTGATATATCAGACTCTTTCACAGTTTACACCATATATTAAAGAAAAGTTTTCAGCTGAAGTAATCATTTCAGACGGCGGTAGCACAGATAAAACAATTATGATTGCTCAGGATTTTGCAGATAAGATAGTAACTGCGGATAAAAAACAAAATATTCCAATAGGAAGAAATGAAGGGGCAAAAGTTGCTTCTGGAAAATATTTCTATTTCTTTAATGCTGATACATTAGTAAAAGATATTGATTACTTTTTCAGCAGATCACTTGAAATTATCTCATCTCCCCGATATGATGCAATAGCATGTAATGTCTATGTATTCCCGGAGGATGAGAAATTTCAGGATAAGCTCTTTCACGGTTTCTATAATAATTACGTCAGGTTTCTGAACTTTCTCGGTATGGGAATGGGAAGAGGAGAATGTCATATAATCAAAAAGGAAATCTTTGAGAGACTAAACGGATATAATGAATCGCTTGCAGCCGGTGAAGATTTTGATCTATATAAAAGGATAAGCAGAACCGGAAGAATAAAATTTGCTCCTGAACTTGTAGTTTATGAATCCCCCCGACGCTACAGAAAATTCGGATACATCAAGGTATTTGGTGCCTGGACACGGAATTCAATATCTGTGCTATTAAGGAATAAATCCGTCTCGGAAGTATGGGAAGCAGTAAGATGAAAAAAGAAAAATAATAATTCTATTGTTTTAAACCGAAAGATGTGACTACCCTGTATCAGTCTTGTTTATTTATTAATGCACCCAAGTTCACCTGACAAAAACCAGCCAGATTATCACGTAAAGAGGAAGCAGGAACACAAGTGAATATTTAACTATATATCCGAAGAAACCTGGCATTCTGATCTTCTGATGCTCAGCTATTGACTTCACCATAAAGTTCGGACCATTTCCTATATAGCTGAATGCACCAAAGAAAACCGCTGCGATGGATATTGCGATCACGTGTGAGGAATTAGTCTCAAGGAACCTCATCACGTCTTGAACATTGTTAATATTTAAACCCTCAAGCCCCATAGAAGCAGTAAGGAAAGTCAGATAAGTTGGTGCATTATCAAGAAATCCGGAAAGCGAACCCGTTATCCAGTAAAACTGTGAAGGAGTAGTGATGCCTAAATCACCTGAATGTATCCTCAGAAGCTCAAGCACAGGCGTCATGGTAATAAATATTCCGATAAACAGCCATGCTACTTCCTTGATCGGATGAAAGTCAAAGTGATTCCGCTGATGTATTTCCCTGTTAGTCAGCTTATATGAAAGAAATGCACAGGTAAGCATAATCGCCTCCCTGAGAAACAAAGGTTTCGTGATGAAAACAGACCCTATCACAGCTGCAAGGAAAAGAAAATTATAAACTCCGTGAACAGATATCTTCTCTTTCGCCCTGATCTCCATCTGTTCAAGCTCTTCAGGTTGCTTTTTAAACTCACGGTAATCTATTATGAAGAAAACTATAAGCAGTATCACAACTGCTGCTAACCACTGAGGGAAAACCTTCCCTATTATCCAGAAAAAAGGTATGCCCTTGAGGAAACCAAGAAATAAAGGAGGATCACCTATGGGAGTAAGCGCTCCACCCATATTGGAAACTATGAAAATGAAAAATATAATGTGATAAGCCGATATACGGATCCTGTTTGTTCTGATATAAGGTCTGATAAGTAACATAGAAGCACCTGTTGTACCAACAAGATTTGCAATCACTGCACCGGTTGCAAGGAACATCACGTTTCTCATAGGAGTTGCAATACCTTTTATATCAAGAAGTATGCCGCCGGATATAACATATAAAGCTGTGAGAAGCGAAATGAACATTACATATTCTTCAATTGAATGAAGAAGATCACCACCTCTTGAGATAACGAGATAATAAACCGATGTTACACCTGCAAGGCCGAGGGAAACCAGATGATAATTCTTACTCCAGAAAGTTCCCGCAGTAAGCGGAAGAACTGCAATTGACAAAAGAAGTAATATAAAAGGCAGAATACTTAAAATGTGAGGTTCCAATTACTGCCTTCCCGTTCCGTAACTCCTGTAACTTTCAATATTGTCCTTAAGCTTCTTCACCGATGCCTCAGATTTACTGAGAAATGTATTAGGATAAACTCCGATCCATACTATGAATATTATCAGCAGTGAAGACGCAGTTATCTCACGCAGATTAAGATCTGCTATATTCCTGTTCTCTTCCTTATCAATAGGTCCTAACATAACTCTCTGATACATCCATAAAAGATAAACTGCACTTAAGACAACACCTGAGGTTGCAACTATTGTGTAAGTATGGTTATTAAGCAAGCTTGATCCGAATGAACCAATAAGTATCATAAACTCACCTATGAAACCATTAAGTCCCGGCAGTCCGATTGAAGAAAGACATATTACAAGAAAAAGTGAACCATAAACTGGCATAGTTTTAAGAATACCTCCGTAATCAGCTATCTCACGTGTATGACGCCTTTCATAAAGAAATCCCACGAACATAAAAAGCGCACCTGTTGAGAGACCGTGATTAACCATCTGAATAAGACTTCCCTGCAAAGATTCAACAGTAAGGGCTGCAATTCCCAAAAGTATAAAACCCATATGACTAACAGACGAATATGCAACAAGCTTCTTTATATCCTTCTGTGCAATGCAGACAAGGGCACCGTAAATTATACCTATTACTCCCAGTAAGGCAATAAGCCAGGCATAATTCAGATACATCAGCGGGAAAAGTTCCATAGAAAATCTCATAAGCCCGTAAGTTCCCATCTTCAGTAAAACAGCTGCAAGTATAATAGAACCGGCAGTGGGAGCTTCAGTATGTGCATCAGGTAACCACGTGTGGAAAGGAAACATCGGAACCTTTATCATAAAACTTAAACCGAAAAATATAAAAAGCCATAACTGAATATTCAACGGAACGAAAGCTGCTATTTTCTTCAGCTCCGTGAAATCACTTGTAAACTTACCAGTTAAAGCCAGAGACTGGGACGAAAGCCAGATGATACCAACAAGCATCAGTAAACTTCCGAACATCGTGTAAAGAAAAAACTTCAGGTTAGCGTAATATTTATTCTTACCTCCCCAGAAACCTATGATGAAATACATAGGAATAAGTATCACTTCCCAGAAAACGTAGAATAAAACCAGATCAAGCGAAAGGAAAACCCCGATAAGTCCGCCCTCAAGCAGAAGGAGAAGAAAATAAAACTCTTTGACACGCTCTGTTACCGAATCCCATACGCCGAGTATCGTAACAGGGAAAATAAATGTAGTAAGAAGCACAAGCAGAAGCGATATACCGTCAACACCAATTAAATAAAATACATTGAAATCACTTATCCACTGATAACGCTCAACAAGCTGAAAGTCCGGATCAGATGCATCAAACATAGATAACATAATCAGAGAAACCAAAAACACCGCTGAGGATGCAATAAGTGAATAAAACCTTATCAGCTTTTCATTCCTTCCCATAAACAAGACAGGAAGAGATAAAACAACAGGCGAAAATATCAGTATTGAAAGTATGTTTCTCAATTTACAGTGTTAGTTAATTTTATGATTGTGATTGAATATCCTAAGTCTTCTCTCAAGCTCCGGCAACTGTGAATCTGAAACAAGCGAAACACATGCCCTGATCCCTTCTTTTCTATTGCTGCCGGTATTTGATAAAGATATCGCACTGATACCGTAATAAAGCAATTCCTCAACTAATTCCTCACCGCTGAAACCGGGATAACTTACCGTGAAATAAAAACCATCAGCTATCGGCTCACCATCATCCCTGTCATAAACTATACTGAAACCGTTTCTGAGGAAAATCTCTTTCATCTTCCTAGCTCTCTCACCATAAACCTTTAGTTTCTCAGTGAAGTTTTCAGTAAAATCATTCGCAGATTTCAGCATTGCAGCAAGTGCATACTGAGTTGAATGAGTTACTCCTGCAGAAACTGCATATGCTGATCCGTAAATCACAGCATGCCCGAACTCAGTTGTCTGGAAATACCTTGTGAGATCATCATAGTTCCTTCCGAAAAGATGAGGCGAAATTACTATACAACCGATCCTCTGACCGGCATAGCTGAAAATCTTTGATGAAGAAATAAGTATAATGTAATCATCAGTATATTTCCCTATCGTCGGCTGAAACGGCTTTACTCCCGGTCTTGAATAATCCTTCCTGAAATCCATATTCAGATATGCCAGATCTTCCACAGGAATTACATCATATTTTTTACACAACTCTCCCGTTATCTCCAGTTCCCTTTCAGTAAAACATATCCACGCGGGATTATTGGGATTAGAATAAAGAAGTGCAGCAATATCTCCAACCGAAAAAATTTCATCAAGTTTATCTTTTAACTTCTCTCCCCTGAAGTCATATACATCAAGTGAAACGTAATCAACACCAAGTATGTTCAGCTGCTGCTTGTGAACCGGGAAACCCGGATCAAGGAAAAGAATTTTCTTTTTCTCGCTGCTTATTTTAGACAAAGTAAGGAAACTAATAAAACTTCCTGAAGTTGAACCTGTTGAAGGTATGCAACATTTTTCCGGAACAGTTATATCAAGATAAAGCTTTGCAAATCTCGAAACTTCTTTCTTCAGTAACTGAATACCTTCAATTGAAGGATATAGATTTGCAATCCCTGATTCTAAACTTTCAATCTCAGCCTTAACTCCCGTATCAGAAGCCTGAAGTCCCGGAACTCCCATTTCCATTCTTATAAACTTAATACCGGAGGCTTTCTCTATCTCAGCAGTAACCGAGACAAGTTCCCTGATAGATGCCCTCCCTATGTTTTTAATACCGGACTCAAGGATTTTTGAACGGACTATTGAACAGTCAACAGGAGTGTCTATCGCAGTATTTACATCATTTGCGGTCAAAATTTCAGATTTTTTAGGAATTTGTAAGGCAAATTTAGCTGAAAAATGAGATTTATTCAATTTAATAGTAAAGGTAAATGGAAAGGGTTCACAGAACGTATTTCACAGAATATATCTTTCAATGAAGATTCTCATATTAGTCATCAAATCTTTTCCTCATAATAAAAAGCAAGATATTTTAAATTACTTCTATTTATATTTTGCATGATCTTTGAGTATATATTTCAGCTCCTTACTCTTCACAAATGAATTCATTTTTGACATATCGTAGATATCAACATTTTTGAATATCCTGCCTATTATTCCTCCTATTATAGCTGAAGGAATGGTAAAAAGCAGAGTCCCCAGAGTAGCATCTCTTGGTAAAAACTTGATTTTCTCCTTACCCCAGATCTGATATACCCAGAATCCGCTTACGAAACCTATAGCAGCTCCCACCGCAGCTCCGGTTTTCCAGTAAGTGCCGTAGTCAAACCTGACTTTCGCTATTTTGTCAACATTTATTATTTTATAGTTTTTCTGTTCTGAAACAAGAAGCAGATTTTCATGTATGCCTATAAGAGTTGTGTAGGGCATTCCGCCGCCGGTCTTATACTCTATACTACATGGATCAGTCTGAGCAGATAAATGGATAGTGTATATTGAAAGAAGCAGTATGAATATTTTTTTCAAAATCAGAACAAATATTTTTTCAAATATAAGATTATCTAATGTATATTAACAATAATAAAATAGGTTAAATTAAAAACGGGGCTTTCACCCCGTTTATGACATTCGTTTAAAAATAAAATTTAAATGTAGTCTGCATCTCATCATCTTTCGGATCAGATGCACCGGGAGGTTCCGGATCACCAAGTCCGCTTCTTACATGACGGTAGATAGCTTCAATTTCAAGTCCGTTAAGAGGATAAAAAACAAGTCCGAAGGAATATCTCTGTCTCTCCCTTGTAGAGTTTTTTATCCCCAGCGAAGGATCGTAATTCTCATATTGAAGTTTCAGCTCAAGCCCCTTTATTATCCTCACGTCAATTTCACCGAATATCGTTCTCAGGTCTGAACGTGTATTAACAGAATCTCTTAAATCAAGTCTGTTATATGCAAGTTCACCCATCAGGGCTACTCTCTGAAAAAGCCCTACAGAAAAGAAACCTGCAGCCATTTGTCTCAATGCATTTATGTTATTTGAGTTGTCATATTTATACGGATTGGATATAAATGATCCTCCAAGTCCGAACGCATATTTATCATTCTTACTTGCCCAGCGGAAATCCCCTGTTACTG